>NZ_JBXDLD010000089.1:0-556 GCF_056820425.1 Priestia sp. KCTC 13724
CACCACTGAAAATTATCGACTCGAGTACGTTGCCATTGAACTTGAAAAACCATAAGTGGGCTGAATTCCCATACCCATCAAGCTAACGACAGAAACGATTAAAAATGTAATGATCCTTGTCCTAACATCGGTGAGTATCAGAAAAATCGGCATGACAAAGAAGCCTATGAAACTATCATTTTTTTCGTTAGGCAACTTGTTGTTGTTTTACTGCTGTCTCATACACAATACCAAGAATGTCAAAAACGGTTTTTTTCTGATACCGATGACACTTACGCCCATTCTTTTTCAACAGGTGATACAGTCGTTGGAGAATCGTTACGAGTTCAGTCAGATCACCTGCCATTGCTGGAAATAGTAACGGAAAATAGTCCTTAATCATATAAATTGATTTGTATTCACTCAGCTCTTGTTTTCTCTTTTTCAACAGGAGCTGCCGCATTTGAAACATGGTGGAAGAACAGAGAAGAATCCCGATGAGTTGCCCATATAAATGGCACTCTAGCCGTTCCTTTTTGATGGTTTTACATTCATCTATTTCGAAGAAGGACTTCCA
>NZ_JBXDLD010000090.1:0-57586 GCF_056820425.1 Priestia sp. KCTC 13724
AAACATATGCTTTTTCGTTTCAACATTTTGTTTAGCTGTCATTATTGGTTCCTCCTCTATTACTAACGCTCTCTTTCTTTCTATCTTCATTGTATGAATAAAGAGCTTTTATCGTATCCATCACCTGCCGTATCTTTTGGCATGTTTTTCTACAACTTTAGCCTGAGTTTTTACTACGACTTCAAAAAATGAATTTTTTTCCTTTTATTATGTTACTTTATTTAAAACGAGCAGTTATACTTTTCATATACACATAGAGAGATACATGGAATTTTCCTTATTTGTTAAGCTGAACAGCACTATACTATGATTAGAAAATTTAATTTCACAAGAAAGATTAGCTGAAATGATTGTCATGATAGAATTGACTACCTTGAAGTAAGAAGGAGGAACCTAGGTATATGAACCCTATTTTTCTAGCCATTATACTGGGAGAAGTCGCTTTTTGGATGTTCTTGGCTTTAGGATTGCTTTGTCGGTATGTATGGAAAAAAGAAAAGCTCTCTCTTGTTTTGTTAGCAGCAACACCGCTTATTGATTTATTTCTGTTAGGAGTTACATTTATCGATTTATCGACCGGAACAAACCCAACCTTTTTTCACGGCTTATCGGCAGCATATATTGCATTTTCCATCGTTTATGGCCACCAAACCATCAAGTGGGCAGACGAATGGGCGAACCATAAATGGAATAACGGTACGCTTCCTGAGAAAATCTGTTTAGTTGGTGAAGCAAAAAAGCAAGAGCAGTGGCGCTCCTTTTATCGTTTTTGTAAGTGCTCTCTTATTATGCTTATATTGATTGGATCTGCTTTTTTTATCGTTCCCTTTCAAGATACGTTTTGGCTCATTTACTGGCTCATAGCCATTATTTCTTCCGTATTTATTTGGTTCATTATGGGTCCACTTCGATTAACGACAAAAAAGCAGGATACTCCTCTTTAACCACAGCTGCTTCTGTTGAAAAGGAAAAAGCAGAAGAAATTGAAGAAGAAATTAAAGAACAAGCAAGCTTTATAGGTGGCGTATCAGAAGAACTCGGTATAACCGCTGATTCTGAAGAAAGTGAAGTGATGCAAATTATGCACGAGATGACTCATCAAAAAGTGCGTGCTCAGGATAAATGGGGGGCGGTTCCTTTAACAAATGAAAATGTCAAAAAAGTGATTGCAATTGTAGAAGCAAGTTCTTTTGAACATAAAACAGACATGCTAACGATCTTAAAACGTTGGGAAAATGATAATTTTTCAACAGTTGCAGAAGACCATAACTTTTTTTGGAGACTTCAAGGTGGAAATGTTGGTCAAGCCTACGGCACACTAACAATTGAAGAAGAACAAAAATTCATTGAGAATAATTTTGCAGAGTAGCGAAAAAGCACGGGACTAGTCCCGTGCTTTTTCGCTTATTTCTCATTCCAAATATCTTTTAATTTCCAGCACGTTGCTTTTTTCAGTAGACTTTTTCCTGAACAACTTGTAAATTCTACACTGCGATACGGTTCTGTTGGATAGATACGACTTGTCATCGTAGCCTCTCCTTCATTAATAAATACTTCAATCGAAGAGCGGTCAACAAAAATACGTAGCTTCAACTGGTCACTAGCTGCTAGTTTGACACGACGAATTCCATCTTTTTTCTTGCCTGATTTAGAGCAATCAAGCCTAAGTTTATTTGTAGATTTGTCATAGGCAAGAACTGTGGCTTCGTTTTCGATGCCTCGAAGTACTAGCTCTACCTTCTCTGCATTCGTCACCTCTAACACAGCTTCAACCTCAAACATTGAACCCTGCACACCCATTTCATAGCTAGAAGTAATCGTTTGATTTTCAATCGCTGACAGCTTCTTTTCTCGAAGCTGTGTCACCTCTGCAACAGGCACCATCTTTATCTTTCCATCAGCTGAAAGCGTAAGTTCTCTAGGTAATGTAAGTGCTCCGCACCAGCCATCTTTCTTTGTAGGCATATCCGATTCCCACATATCCATCCAGCCAATTGCAATCCGACGGTTTTTATCGTCTAAAAATGTTTGAACCGCATAAAAGTCATGACCATAATCTAACTCAATAAATTCTCCATGCCCAAACTTGTTCTTGTCGTACTCATATTCTCCAATCATATAGCCCGTTTGAAACAAGTTTTTAAAGTGATCTCCAGCTTCTTTTATCCCCTGTGGTGACATCAGTAGAACATGTTTACCGTTAAGCTCAAAGAAATCTGGACATTCCCACATATAACCAAGCTGCTCGTTTCCTTCTGCTAGTACGCCAATATACTCCCAGTTTCGAAGGTTTGGAGAGCGATATAAAATAACGCGACCAATGTTGTTTTTTGAATTCCCCACTATCATATACCAATCCCTTCCGCGCTTCCATACTTTTGGGTCACGAAAATGATGAGAGCTATCTGCTGGCGGCTTTTCAATAACCGGATTCTCGACTACCTTTTTGAAATGTACTCCATCTGTACTGACTGCAATATTTTGGTTTTGATAAAACAAGTCTCTTTCTTTGTCGATATAATGATGTCCCGTATAAATTAACGTAAGCTCTCCATCATTATCAACTGCGCTACCAGAAAAGCAGCCATCCTTGTCACAAGCATCTTCTGGAGCAAGTGCAATCGGAAGATGTTCCCAATTAACTAAATCTAAGCTTTTCACATGTCCCCAGTGCATAGGACCCCAATTTTCATCATAAGGATGATGCTGATAAAAAACGTGATACTCTCCTTTAAATTGAACAAGGCCATTTGGATCATTAATCCAATTTGCTGGAGCCATAATGTGATAGCCGAGACGATGACGATTGTTTACCTTTTTCTTTGCTTGTTCCACTGCTTCCGTTGCTTGTTGAATTCCGTTCGTTGTTAACATATTCATTCCCCCCCTACACTATTTTAGGTACATTGTTAGCCTGCTTCAGCACAGGTTGTTTTTTGTGATTTAACAATGTAAAGATTGATAGAATGGTGAAAAATAACACAAAGCCACCCATAATTAAGTACGTAGATCTAAAACCAACTAAATCATATAACATTCCTGCAAGTGGAGACATGATAGAAGCTCCTACCTGTGAGGCAAACTGAAAGCCAACCAAGTAAAGAATAGATGATAAGCGTGTATCGAAGTTGGCCGCTAAATATTTAAAGATAGCAATTAACATGATTGGTAGTTCAAGCGCATGAATGAGTTTCATAGATGAAATCCCAATTGGCCCACCAACCAGGCCAGACCCTATGATGCGAAGTGCCATAAGGAGACCTGCTAGAATTAAACTATTCTTTGCTCCAAGCTTATTAACAATAAAAGGTGCTAGAAACATCATTCCAGCTTCCAAGAAAACTTGAAATGAATTTAAATAACCAAAAACCTGATTTCCCAACTGCTCTGTTGGAAATAATGATGCGTAGTAGATAGGAAATTGCTGGTCATATACGCCGTAAATGCACGTAACGCCAAGTATATAAACCATGAAGAACCAGAAGTCCTTCAATAAAAAGAGATTCCAAACGTCTTTCATTTTAACGGATTCAGCTTTATTCATCTCTGAATCTGTCATTTCAACTTTAACCGATAAAATGATTAAAACCAGAATGATAGCGGATACAGAAGCGACCCAAAAATTAATGTTTGGATTGATATTAAACAGCTGTCCTGCAAAAAACGTCGCTGCCGCCCAGCCTAAAGATCCCCACATTCTCGATTTTCCATATTCGAAGCTATACTTTCTACTCACTTTTTCAATATAAGATTCGATAGCTCCAATCCCTGCTAAGAAGGCAACACCAAGGTATAATCCCCCTACTACGGCTCCAACTATTACATTGGCTTGGAGTAACGGACCATAGACAAATACGTAAAAAGGTCCCACAAACACAAGCAGTGTACTAATAAAAAATAAAATGTTTTTCTTTAAACCAATTTTATCGGAAACATATCCATAAATCGGTTGCATACAAAGAGCAAAGATAGCGTTTACAGAAAAGATAATGCCTGTTTCAGCCCCGTTTAGATTCATCTCTTGTCCAAGCCAAATCGAAAATAATGAGTAGCTCGATGACCACGTAAAAAAGAAAAAGAAAAAATAAGCGCTTAGCTTCCAATACAAACTTTTAGATTTATTCATCCCTCTAACCCCTTTGAAGTGAACTCATTCCCCAATATTTGAAAGCACTTTCAAATATATTCTATGTCAACCGGTTTCATATGTCAACGGGTTGACACAAAAAAAAACACATAGCCCATTTTAGGCTATGTATCGTTACGTTGTGCTTCCTTCCAATAACTGAACGGGAAGCTTGGTTTCTAAAGGCAGTTCACCAAACTTTCCTTCAATAGCTTGCAATAACAGTTCAACAGATTGCTGAGCAATTTGTTCAACCGGCTGCTTGATAGTCGTTAACTCTGGAAGAAGCGTTTGTGTTACTTCAGTTCCGTCATATCCCACTACTTTTAAATCGCTGGGAACATCTCTTCCTCGCCTCTTTGCTTCTCGTAAAACAGAAGCTGCAATGACATCATCACTGGCAAAAATCCCATCTACGTTAACTTGTTCATCAAACAGCTGTTCAATTATTCCCTGTTGACTGCGTCGATCAAACGTCGCGGGAATTTCATAAGTAATTGGTTCTTTTCCACTTTGTCTCATCACGTCTTCATATGCTTTTCGTCTAAACCTCGCTGGCGTTTCTAATTCGGCTGGTCCATTCAAATGAACAATATGATGACACCCTTTTTTCAGCAACAATTCCGTCGCTAGCTTTCCTCCTTCATAATTGTCTGAGCTGACAACGGGTATCGTTTCAGATAAATTTCGGTCAATAGCTACGACAGCGAGATGCTCCTTGTGATAATTAATAATTCCTCGGTTATGGGTTCCAACAATAATTCCGTCCACTTGGTTACGCATTAACATTTCAACGTATTTTTCTTCTTCATCTACTCGGTTTAAACTGTTGCACAACAATACTTTGTACCCTAATTTGGTACAGATATTTTCAATATAAAACGTCAGTTCACCAAAGAATGGATTGGCAACCGTTGGAAAGATTAAACCAATGACGTTTGTGCGCTTATTAAACAAAGAACGTGCTACATCATTCGGGAAATAGTTAATATCTTTCATCGCTTGATGCACGCGTGTTTTTGTTTCTTCACTAATATATCCTCTATTATTTAAAACGCGCGACACCGTCGTTGGTGATACGCCAGCGCGCTTGGCTACATCGCTAATCTTTGGTTTCATTCAGTAATCCCCCTGCTTTATGAAAACGATTCACCTTATTATACCTCGTTTTTCAAATAGAAAAAACAGGTACAGTCCACCTGTACCTGTTGCAGCTCTTATTATAGTGAATGATTATGCGTTGTCATCACTTGCTTTATGACAAACGCAATGAGAAATAAGATAATGCTGCATGCCGCGATGCCAATTGATAACGTCCCAATTGCAATGCCCACCCATGGATCAAAAACAGCTGCTGTAACAAAGCTTGCTACAACTCCTACAATAGCAATGCTAAGACTAATAATCGGAATTACGTATGGTTTATGCTTATTTTTATGAAACGAGTATGTGAATAAAGAAAGCAGTACGACGTATAATAGCCCAATTGTATATCCATTTCCTATATAGCCTACTAACTTGTTCAGCGCGCTATTATTCGTATCTTTAGGAACCGATAACTTTACTTCTTGTATTTCTTTTGTTTTTAGATCAATTGTTTTTAACTTATACTCTTCAGGTTGTGCTGCCCAGGCTGTATCATGTAGAAAAATAACTTTATTTTGCTTATGAAAAAACACAGGAGAATTCACGCTAGATTTTAACGTTGTTAACTGCTCTGTTTTATTTGATTGAATATCAAATAAAAATAGTTCATATTCATATAACGAGCTGTTTTCAGACTCTTTTGAGACTGCTGTATACGCTACTTGATCACCAGATGGTGTAAAAGTTGTTTCATAGATATCTCCTGTTAGTTTATTGTAATTTACACGCTGTTCTTTGTTTGCTTTTAGATTATATGAGTAGAGCTCTTCATGCTCATTAAAAACGGTATAATATACGTCATCATCATCAACAGCTAAATCTCCCATTGAAAAATAGTCTTTCTTTGTTAGTTGCTTGACCTTTCCAGTCTGTACATCTGCAACGTAGAGATTACTTCCACCTTCTGCTGTTCCTTCTAATTTCCCAAGATCTGAAGCAGGCATTCCGATAAAATATATTTGCTGATTATTCTTTGAAAATACAGCATCCGTTACGTGTAGAGAATCATCACTAACCTTTTGAGGTGTTTGCCCATCCGCATTCGTAACATTAAGAACGTTTTGCTCGTTAGCATCCGCTTTCTTTGCTAAAAATAAAAACTTTTTGCCGTCATTTGAATAGCGCGGTGTATGACTGCGAGTTTCACTCGACGTTGTAAGCTGCTGGACATCCTTTCCACTTATACTCGAACTGTAAATCTGTTCATTTCCATTTGTATAATATGAAAATAACAAACGATCGTCATTTGGGGAAATTGAAATTTCACTCCCTAAGCCTGTAAAAAAACGATACGGATCGTTACTTTGAGTATATGATAAATAAATGCTGCTAATTAATAATGCAAAAACAACAACCTTAGCGCCCCATAAAAATCCTTTTTTCAACACTATCCTTCCTTTCCTTATCCATTATTTACATATTAACCCATTTAACTTTAGAATTCTAGAAAATTATTACATTATCACCTAGTTTAACTCTCTGTATTTCCGTAGAGGCAAATTTTATTATTAACATTAAGAGATGTTAATACCACAAGCCATATAAGTTTTGTATAATAAAGCTTAAAAGAAAATGTATGCTTGAAAACTGAATAGTCTTCAAACAAGATAAGGGGAAAGATAAAGAATGGCCATTTTATTGGTAGACGATAATTCCGTCAATTTATTTGTAATTGATAAAATTTTAAAAGGTGCTGGTTATACTGATACCGTATCACTAACATCGGCACAAGAGCTTTTCACCTATCTAAGAGTAGATGATCCTCATGCAAAAACACCGCCTGTTGATTTAATTCTATTAGATATTATGATGCCTGAAATTGATGGTATTGAAGCGTGTCGCCGTATTCAAACCGTCGAGCGTTTGAGAAACATCCCTATTATTTTTGTCACCGCTCTTGAGGACTCTTCAAAGCTTGTTGAAGCACTCGACGCTGGAGGAAGTGACTATATTACAAAGCCCATTAACAAAGTAGAGCTGCTGGCACGCATACGCGTTGCGCTTCGACTAAAATCAGAGCTCGACTGGCATGCTGAGCATGAAAAGAAAATTCAAACAGAACTTGATTTAGCTACAAACGTTCAGCGAAATCTTCTTAGCCAATTGTTAAAAGAAGATGATATTAAAATGGACGTATCCTATTTACCATCTTTTAAGCTCGCTGGAGATATGTATTATTGCCATAAAATTGATAAACACCGATACGGAATTATTTTATTTGATATGATGGGGCACGGAATTTCGGCTTCTCTTGTCTGTATGTTTATCTCATCTGTCCTTAGAGAAGCTATTAAGCTTCTTGTTGATCCTGAGCTTGTGATTAAAGAGTTAAATCGCTACATGACCTTGCTACATACGGAAAAAGATCATATTCCTTATTATTTTACCGGTATCTATGTTGTGATTGATACAAAAAAGAAAACGATCGAATACGTAAATGCTGGGCATCCCCCTGGCTTTATGTTGATTGATGGCAAGGAAGTCTTACCGTTGGAGCGAGGAAGCTGTGCAGTTGGTTTTTTTGATGACATTAACGTCAACAAGTTTACAGTGTCTTTTGAAGAAGATGTTCAACTTCTATTATTTACAGATGGTGCACTAGAAGCGATGGGACCTTCGGAAGTCGAGGCAACTGAACAACTGAAATTAATTACTTCTCAAAAATGGGAGGATACATCAATTATCATGGATCAAATCCTCCCTCCCGAACAGCGTGAAAACCAGCCAGATGACATGTGTTTACTGCTTGTTCAAGCTAAATCTATTTAAAAAGGTCGAGAGCATGCGCTCTCGACCTTTCTTCATGTAGTTATTTTTCGATAAATTCGCTCATTTCCCACAAACTCTTCGTAGAATTCAGAGCCAGCTGAAAAACGCAGCGTTTCTTTATCTCCAAGTCCTAAAAATCCACCTTCACATAAGCTTTCTGAAAACAGCCCATATACTTGCTCTTGAAGCTCATTTGTAAAGTAAATGAGCACGTTACGACAAATAATAACGTGAAACTCATTAAATGAGTGATCTGTTACTAAGTTATGCTGTGCAAAAATGATATTTTTTAATAAGCTTCGATGGAAATAAGCATATAGATGATCGGTTTGATAATACTGTGAAAAGGCTTCTGTTCCACCTGCTTGCATATAGTTTTTTGTATAATCTTTCATTTTCCGAAGTGAAAACGTTCCTTGTCTTGCCTTTTGAAGCACGTCTTCGTTCATATCTGTTGCATATATAACTGCTCTATCTAATAATCCCTCTTCTTGTAACAGGATAGCCATTGAAAATACTTCCTCACCTGTTGCACAGCCAGCATGCCAAATTCGAATTTCTTTATGCTGTCTTAGTAAAGGTATTACCTGCATACGAAACGCTTTAAAAAACGTTGGGTTTCGGAACATCTCTGTTACATTAATTGATAGATCGTTTAAAATTTGCTCTAGAAACTCCTCGTCATGCACAACTTTTTCAATTACTCTTGAAATCGTTGGAATGCCATCGATGTTCATTCGGTTTTGAATTCGCCGGTATACAGAGGACTGAGCATACTTTCTAAAATCAAATCCAGATAGTCGATAAATCGCTTCTAATAGCAGCTTCAGCTCTAGATTTGATTTATAAGATGCTTCGTTTACTTCTAGTTGATTTGTATCCATACGTAACATCCTTTTTCATTACTTAACTCAGCTTGCCAACCACACGCGCATCACGGAAAATAACTGACTTAAATCTAACGGCTTGCTAATATAGTCAGACGCTCCTGCTTCTAAGCATTTTTCACGATCATTTTTCATCGCTTTTGCGGTTAATGCAATAATTGGTAAATCAGTTAATTCCAACTCTCGACGAATCTTTTGCATTGTTTCATATCCGTCCATATACGGCATCATAATATCCATTAAAATTAAGTCAATATGATGCTCTTTTGACTCTACAATCTCTAAACACTCAAGGCCATTTTGAGCCGTGATGATGTCCATTCCCTGCTTTTTCAACGCTGTTTGTAAAGCAAAAATATTACGTTGGTCATCATCAACAATTAATACTTTCTTTCCTTGGAATACATTTGAGTCATTTATAGTTGAAGTATCTTCTTCTTGATTGTCAATTTTGCTTTCTACCTGTGTTTCAGCGACTTCCACTTCATTAAAAGTCACCGCCACTTGGTTGTACGCTTCTTCTAGCTGAGTATAATCCACAGCCCCATTAATTAAGCTTGGTAAATAAAGCGTAAACGAACTTCCTTTACTTACTTCACTATGAAGTGTAATAAAACCACCTAAAAGCTTTGCAAATTCGCTACAAATGGACAGCCCTAAACCTGTACCACCGTACTTCCGAACCGTGGCACCATCTGCTTGTTGGAAAGCTTCAAAAATCAGTTCATGCTTTTCTTTAGGAATACCAATTCCACAGTATCCCTTACTTCAAACTCGAGCCAGCAGTTCGACTCCACTAATTCTTTTAGTGGGTGAGAGATGCTTTCACTTGCTCGTCGAATGAAAATAGATACTTCTCCTTGATGAGTAAATTTAAAAGCATTGGATAGCAAATTCTTCAAAATTTGTTGAACACGCTTTTCATCCGTTATAAACAGATTCGGTACATCATCCTCTTTGTATACATGAAAAGCTACATTTTTCTTTTCAGATACATGAGCAAACTGACGCTCTAGCTGTTGTGGAAGCTCGCTCATGTTAACTTCACTTAGAAGCAGCTCTAGCTTTCCTGCTTCTACTTTTGATAAATCTAAAATATCATTAATTAACCCTAATAAATCACTGCCTGAAGAGTGGATAATGCGTGCATACTCTTCTTCTTCATCTGTAAGCCTATTATCTCCATTTTCCGAAAGCATCTCTGATAGGATTAATATACTGTTAAGCGGCGTACGAAGCTCATGAGACATATTTGCTAAAAATTCAGACTTGTACTGTGAGTTCAATTCAAGCTGATTTGCTTTTTCTTCTAGCTCTTTTTTTGCAACCAGAAGCTCTTCGGACTGATGTTCTGCATCTCGCGTGCGCTCCTCTAACTGTTCATTGATGGTTTGAAGCTCTTCGGACTGTGCTTGAAGCTCTTCAGTCATTGCTTGAGATTCCGAAAGTAATCGAGCAATTTCCATTCGTCTCGTAACGCTATTTATCGTCAGCCCAAACGTCTCAATCACCTGATTCATAAGCTCTTTTTCAAGCGCAGTAAAGTCTTCTAAGCTTGCTAATTCAATAACCGCGATAACTTCACCTTCAAATAAAACAGGAGCAATAAGCACACTTTTAGGTACGGTTGCACCTAAGCCTGAGCCAATCAATTGATACCCTTGAGGTAAATCTGTTAAGCATAACTGTTTCTTCTCTAATGCACATTGTCCAATAAGCCCTTGTCCCATTTTAAATGATTCTCTTCCTACGTCTTCAAACCGATCAGCAACACTTGCTTCTTTTACAAACTCAATCTCATCATGCTCATCATTTCGAATATAAAATGCACCGTATGAAGCACCTGTTATTTTAGAAACCGTTAGTAGAAATTGCTCAGCTAATGTTCGAATAGACGTAATGCCTTGATACATAGTCACGATTTCTGCCAGGTTGGTTTGAAGCCAATTTCGGTCTTCTACACTATCTAGTAGCTCGTTAGTTGCATCACCTAGCTCTTTGATTTCGTCGTTTGTTTTAACTCTAATTCGCGTATTTAACTGATTTTTTGATGTAGCAATCTGTTTGATTGTATTTGTAACTTCTTTCATTGTATTAACAATTGATCTTGATAAAAAAACGCCAATTACAGTTGAAAATAAGGCGACAAATACGAGAAGACCATACATGCCTAAGGTAATATTTTTATTTTGGCTATCTAATTCCACCGCTCGTTGTTCGGTCATTGCTTTTTCCGTTTCACGAAACGAATTAAATTGATTGCGCATGTCATCCATGTAGCGGCGACCAGAATCTACTTTAAAAAACGATTCTAGCTCTTCTTTGTTACCTTCTTGCTTCCATTTAATTGTTGGTTCTCCAGCGCTTTCAACCCAACTCTCAATGATTGACTTTATTTCCTTTAGCTTCTCTTGTTGAGAATTATCATCTAATAATCGATATAACTTATTATAATCGTCTCTCCATTGAGATTGTCCTTGTTCATAAGGTGCTAAATAACTTGAATCCCCTGTGAGTACATACCCGCGTTGACCCGTTTCCATGTTCAACAAACTATTTTCAATTCGACCTGTTAACTCATGAATTTGGATATCGTGATCAATAATAAAATTTCGCTCTTGTTGTAACGACTTAATTTGGTTATTTAAAAGAATAATAGCTATAAATAAGCTACAAACAATAAAGAAATAGCCGCCTAAAATCTTTGTTCGTATCCCCATTTTCCATTTCGTTTTCATATATGTTCCTGCCTTTACTTATTCATCTTACAGTGTATCTATTATACACTGAAAAAGATTTTTCCTATACTGTTTTTTAATTTAAAGAACACGGGTTAGCATTCGGGCTAAAAAGTACCTATGAAACACATAAATCTACTTGTTTCATTTCCATTAATAGCTTATTCTAGATTGGATAAGAAAAAAGAAAGGAGGATCTAGATGCTAGATTCAACAATTCATCCTCTATCATTTGATGCTCAACATAAAGTAGTGCAAACCAACACCTCTTACTACCATACAAAATGGAGCTCGGTCACAGACCCTGCCAAAAATAACAGTTGGAACTGGATGGCCTTTTTATTTTTTCCATTCTGGCTTGCCTACCGCAAGTTATATAAAATCTTTTTAATTATTGCGCTGATTGATATCCCACTGCTCGTTGCAACATATATCATTGATATCCCATTTCTCGTTGAATTACTTTTTTATTTGGTGATTGCCATAGTAATAGGAATAAATGCTAATCGTTGGTATTATAAACATGCTTTTAAACTAGTACAGTCCGCTATGGATCTCCCAGAAGAAAAGCAAATTCTTTATTTAAAAGATAAAGGTGGCACACACATGGGTAGTTTAATTGGATTAAACGCACTCGTTATTGCTTTTAGTATTGGTGCTGATTACGGATTATCTTATTTACCGACTAAAACAAATGCTAAAGACATTATGAAGTACAGCGATGAAGGAATAACGCTAGAAGCATTTACGGATAATCCAACGTGGACGTATATCAAAAAAGAAGATAATCATCATATTATTCAGTTTAAAGGCTATGACTATGCTGAAAAAGAACATGTACGCATCCTATTCTATACATATATTCATAAGCAAGTATACGAGTGGCATGAAGTCTACATAAATGGCAAGAAGCTAAGTGATGAAGAAGCTGAGGAATATGAATATTGGATTGAAGATAATACGTGGTATTAAAAAAAGAAGGTGCACGCTACCTTCTTTTTTTATGAATTAGTTTACTAATCACTATTTCTTTTGGTTCAAGCGATAATGTTCTATTATTACTTTTCCTTCTTTTACAGAAATACCTTCTTTCTCTAAAAATGTCGCTTGAGTCCAAGCAGCTTCTTCACTTTTAATTACAATCTCACCTTTTGCATTTACAACACGATGCCACGGTAATTTATGCTTTTGACTCATAGAGTGTAGAATGCGAGCTACTTGTCTCGCTGCCTGTGGGTTTCCTGCTTCCTTTGCAATTTGTCCATATGTCATAATGTACCCACTAGGGATTCTTTGAATAATTTGAATAACCCGCTCCGTAAATTCCTTCAAGGACTTTCACTCTCCTTTTAAACCGACTTGTCTTTTTAGTATATGTACAAGCTTCTCGTTCGGTTCATGGACTCATAAAAAAAAGAGTTTGGGACATAACAAAATGATTGCTTCTAAGAGACGAACAATAGCTGTTCCAATCTTTTTGGTTTGTCTGAACACGTTCGTTCCATTGCGCTACGGCCACTCGCTTTCCGCGGGGAGGAACCTGAGCTCCCTCTCTTTCCCGCAGGAGTCGAGTGTCCTACGCTCCATTCCACCCTGTTTCCAACATTGTTTTCACAATCAACCAAAAAACCTGAACGATTAAAAGTGAGAAACTCTCAATCGTTCAGGTTTATCATTGGCTGAATTACTTATGTCCCAGCCTCTTTTTCTTTCTTAATCGTGGAAGTTCGTACCGTCCGTTACTGCTTTCACAACGCCAACGCGTACAACGAAATCACCGAAGTGTTCACCATCATGACGCTCTTTTGCATAGCGGCTAATTAGCACGCGTAGCTCGCTTAAGATTTCGCTTTCACTGATGTTCTCACGATACATTTTACTTAAACGACTGCCGTCAAAAGCAGCCCCTAAGTACATATTATATTTTCCTGGCGCTTTACCGATAAAGGCAATTTCACCAAGTGCAGGTCTAGCGCATCCATTTGGACAGCCTGTCATACGAATCGTAATTTCCTGATTACGAAGACCGTTTTCATCTAAAATTTCATCGATTTGTTCAATAAGCGTCGGCAAGTAGCGCTCTGCTTCTGCCATCGCTAATCCACAGGTAGGTAACGATACACAAGCAAGTGAACTGCGACGAAGCGCGGAATAATGCTTGCCGTCTGTCAATCCATATTGTTCAATTAATTCACTAATTTGCTTTTTCTTTTGGCTTGATACATTAGCAATAACTAAATTTTGATTGGCTGTTAAGCGGAAGTCTCCAGTATGCACTTTCGCAATTTCACGCAATCCAGTCATTAACGGATAGCCATCGTAATCCGTTACGCGACCACCTTGAACAAATAGTGTAAAATGCCATTTTCCTCTGACACCTTTTTCCCAGCCATAGCGATCGCCGTTATGTTCAAAGTGAAATTCTTTCGCTTCTTCAAGTTTCCACCCTAGGCGATTTTCTAATTCTTTAACGACAGTATCTAACCCTAAGCGATCAACCGTATACTTAAAGCGCGCGTATTTACGCACAGAGCGGTTACCGTAGTCACGCTGAATTGTAATAATTTTTTCAGCCACTTCAAGTATTCGGTCTGGTGTACAGAAACCAATCACTTTTGCTAGTTGCGGGTACGTTTGCTTATCCCCGTGCGTCATCCCCATACCGCCGCCGATTGCAACGTTAAAACCAACTAGCTTACCTTCTTCAACAATTGCAATAAAACCTAGGTCTTGAGAGTATACGTCAACATCATTTGATGGCGGCACCGCAATTCCAATTTTGAATTTACGAGGTAGGTATAACGGGCCGTACATTGGCTCAGTTTCTTCATCCACTTCAGGCGTTGAAGCAACTTTTTCTTCATCTAACCAAAGCTCATGATATGCTCGCGTACGTGGTAATAGATAATCACTGAGTTGCTTTGACCATTCAAATACTTCTTCATGAATGTCAGATTGATACGGATTTGGATTACACATCACGTTACGATTTACGTCACCACATGCTGCAATTGTATCAAGCATTGATGCATGGATATCTTGAATTGTTTGCTTCATGTTCCACTTTAAAATACCATGCATTTGAAATGCTTGGCGTGTTGTTAACTTAAGCGTGCCGTTTCCGTATTTCTGAGCTAAATCATCCATAACAAGCCATTGTTCAGGCGTTGAAACTCCACCTGGTGTACGAACGCGAAGCATGAACTGATAAGCTGGCTCTAGCTTTTGCTTCTGACGCTCGTTACGAAGATCACGGTCATCTTGCAAATAGCTGCCATGAAATTTCATTAAACGATTATCGTCATCCGAAATTCCTGAGCTAATCGGTTCAAGCATCGATTCCTTTAATGTACCGCGCAGGTAATTACTGTCTTTTTTTATACGCTCAACGTCACTTGGAGGACCTTCGGGCGCTTTTAAAATTTTGTTAACCATGTTGAAACTCTCCTTTCAATCCTCAATATACGTCGCGCTGATAACGCTTTTGCTGCTGCATATCAGCTAAGTATTGCTCTGCTTGTTCACGGCTTACATTGCCTTCTTGTTCAATAATATCAATTAGCGTATTGTGCACATCATGTGCCATATGCTTTTCGTCTCCACAAATATAAACAACCGCACCTTCTTCTAACCACTCAAAAAGCTCTTTACTATGCTCTTTCATACGATGCTGAACATATACCTTTTCAGCTGTATCACGTGAAAATGCAACATCCATCTTGGTAAGTACACCGTCCTTTAACCACTGTTGCCATTCCGTTTGGTATAGGAAGTCTGTTACAAAGTGCTGATCGCCAAAGAACATCCATGACTTACCTTCCGCACCAACCTCTTCACGCTCTTGCATAAACGAACGAAACGGTGCAACTCCCGTTCCTGGCCCCACCATAATAATTGGCGTTTCAGGATTGCTTGGAAGCTTAAAGTTTTGATTATGTTGAATATAAACAGGTAAAGTATCACCTGGCTGTAAGCGTTCTGCGCATAAAATAGAACATACGCCTTTACGCTCTCTTCCGTGTGAATCATAGCGCACTGCTCCAATTGTTAAATGCACTTCATCAGGATTAGCTTCTAAACTACTTGCAATTGAATATAAACGTGCTGGTAGCTTGCGCAATAAGGCAACAAAATCTCCAACTGAAACTCCAAGCGGACCAAAGTCTTTAATAAGGTCTAAAAGATCACGCCCATAGACATACTCTTTTACTTTTGCGCTATCGCTGATAAGAGCATGCAGTTCTTCATTTCCTGTAAGCTTTGCCACTTGTTCAAGAAGCGGTTTTGTTAATGTAGTAATTTCAAAGTTTGAAATGAGCGCTTCACGTAGAGAACGCACATCGCCTTGTTTGTTCACCTTCACTACTTCATCTGGGTTGAAACCTAGCTCCGAAATTAATGAATCAACAAGCTCAGGATCATTCTCTGGATAAACGCCCAAGCTGTCTCCAGGTTCAAACGTTAATCCAGAACCTTCTAAAGATAGCTCTAAGTGACGCGTTTCTTTATTTGATCCGCGACCGTTTAAGTTTAAATTTTCTAGTACTTCTGCTTTAAATGGATTCGTTCTAGAGTAAGTTGATGGCTGAGCTGATGCGTCTTCCACTGCTACAGCCGCCTCCATTTGAGCGCCGCTACCTTCACTTAAACCATTCAAAACACCTTCTGTCCACTCTGCTGCTAGTTCTTCAAAATCTAAATCGCAGTCAACTCGTGGATATAAGCGCGTACCGCCTAGCTCTTCTAAGCGTTGGTCAAACTCTTTTCCTGTTTGACAGAAAAACTCATAAGAACTGTCTCCAAGAGAAAGAACTGAAAAGCGTAAATTTTCAAGCTTTGGAGCGCGTTTTCCGTGTAAAAACTCATGGAATGAGAGCGCGTTATCAGGTGGCTCCCCCTCTCCGTGTGTGCTTACGACAATGAGTAAATTCTCAAGTTTTTTAAGGGTATTGGGTTTAAATTCACTCATAGATGCGACTTTAACATTAAAGCCTTTTGCTTCTAATGTTTTACCCGTTTGACCTGCCAAGTTTTGAGCATTTCCTGTTTGAGATCCATAAAGGATTGTTACGTCTTTAGACACAGGCTGAGCAACTGATACGCTCTGCACCGATTCAGCAACAGGTGCTGATACTGCTGCTGGTGCTGAACCGCTCGCAGCCAAGTATCCCCCTAGCCAAATTTTTTGGGATTCTGTTAGCGTTGGTAGTAGCTTATTTAATAATTCTACCTGCTCTTGATTAAAAGGACTGTTTGTGACCTGAAGTTGCAAAAATATCCACCTCACAAAGGAATATAAAGCTTAGTATGTATACAAATTATACAAAATGATTTCATTATTCTGACGAATATTTCTCTAAAAATCTCTTAATCTCTACTATTCCTATTTTTTTAATTGATTTTACACTAAAATTCAAAATTAGTAAAATACAGATAATTTATTAGTTGTATTAAAAATATTAATATGAGCCTTCAGAAAACATAATAATGGTATTTAAACAAAATGGTAGCTATTACATTGATAGTTTAAAACTATGGAGGGAAAAATGGAGATACGCTTATTTCAATATGTAATAGAAATCTACAAGATGAAAAGCTTTACGAAAGCCGCTGCGAATTTACATATCGCTCAGCCTTCTTTAAGTAAACAAATCTCCAAGCTAGAAGATGAGCTGGGTATTTTATTATTTAATCGTTATTCAACTGGTATTGAAATAACAGAGAAAGGCAAGCTGTTTGTTGTAAGAGCACAGGCTATTTTACGTATGCATGACAATTTACAAAAAGAGCTAGAGGATTCCAAAAACATAAAAGAAAACAGTATCACAATTGGCGTTACCCCTATCACAGGTGGACATGTTCTTCCGCCTTTGCTAAAGCAGTTTATGCATCAGTATCAAACTGTAAAAGTAAAGTTTCTGGAAGACTCAAGCGAAAATATACTGAAATTATTGGTCAACGCTAAAGTAGATTTTGCTTTGCTATCACTTCCGATTAAAGATGAACGCTTAAAATATGAACCTTTTTTAACAGAAGCTCTCTACCTTGCTGTTCCAAAGAATTCGCCCAATTGGCTACCACCTTTATCGAATCGCTTAACCGATTACGAAAATTGCCCATTCATCTTATTAAAAAGCGGGTTTGACTTTCGCTCGAAGGTACTCTCTTTATGTGCAAATCACCAGTTTCAACCAGCAGTAGCTTATGAAACAAGTAGTATTGAAACAGCTCAAGCATTAGTTTTGAACGGCCTTGGAGTTACCATTGTTCCTGAAATGGTTATTAAACATGATAATCCTTCCACAATTCGCTATATAAAACTAGAGCACGCTACGCGTACGCTTGTATTCGCTCACGTTAAGGATTTTTACCTTAGTCAAGCTTCAAAGAACTTTATAAATATGGCAAAAAGCACCGAAGTTTCTACTTTCAACTAGAACCTCGGTGCTTCCTTTTATTCTTCCTCTTCTTCTATAACCTGACCGATGAACGATAGTACAGATCCACCTGCTTGAATCCAGCTTCCAAACACATTTAATACTTCTCCTTTATTATTATTATCTGTCCCTGTTGCTTCTTCTAGTTCTTCTGCTCTTAAATCATACCCATCACCTAGAGCTTGCATCGAATTCCCAATAATTTGCATGATATTTCCGACGATGCTATATACCTCTCCAATATTTGAGTCGTCCTTTAACTCATCTCCTAAAGCAGCCGCTCCTCCCAAAGCTTGCATTAAGTTTCCAGAAATAGTAAGACGAGTTTGTGCATCCCCTTCTTCTAACAAAAGAAGGCCTGCAACAATGGTGGAGTTGCCGACAGCTTGAATTTCGTTTCCGATTTTTTCGAGTGAGATTTCTCCTTGCCCATCTGCTTCTAATGCGTTACCTGTTCCCTGAAGTAAGTTCCCCCAAAGATTTAAATTGTACTTAGCTTGTTCAGAAAGCCACCAGAAAGGCGTACTTCCAACTGCGGCCGTTATGGTTCCGATAGCGGCAATTGCAGCTCCAACTACTTCCAATTGTCCATTCTCCATCCATGCCACGCCCCATCATAAAGTTCTTTTTACAGCATATGCATGAGAAATTGAAAGTGATTTCATCTAAAAAATAGCCCTTTACGTTATGTAAAGCGCTATTTTTTGTAATGTTATCCTTTTTTATTTACAAGTAACATATAAGCACATAAAGCAAGTAACTCACAGATTGCAATAACAATTCCCATCGCTAAATCCGTATTGTTTCCAAATGCGCCTACTAACGGCGCTACGGATCCTCCTAGTAAAAATGGGAGTAGTCCTAATAAAGCAGCTGCACTCCCCGCTTGTTTTCCTTGAGTTTGCATAGCTAATGAAAATACCGTTGTATTGACAATCCCAACGCTTGTTACTGAGAAGAATAAAAAAAGACACAGCAGCAACACAGAGTCTGTAAATAAAATAGCGAGCACTAAGCTAATGCTGCCAACAGCAGCTTGAATCAGACCATACGTCAGCAAGATACTTTCAGAAATTCTTCCTGCCAAACGTCCCGTCACCTGCGTGGCAATAATTAAACCTAAACCATTAATACCAAACACAGCACTAAACATTTGTGGAGACAACCCATAAATTTCTTGAAGAACAAATGTTGAGCCCGAAATGTAAGCAAACATTGCGCTCATTACGAACCCTTGCGTCAACGCGTAACCTACAAATGTTTTGTCTTTCACTAAGCTTCCAAAGGTTTGTAAAATCTCTTTAAATCCGCCTGTTTTACGGCGTTCCGGCGGTAGTGTTTCATCTAGTCCAACCATAACGCTGATTAACATGACTAAGCCAATTACGGTTAAAACACCGAATACTCCTCGCCACGATACGAACTCCAGTACTTGACCCCCTGCAATCGGTGCTACAATAGGTGCTAACCCGTTAACGAGCATCAGCATTGCAAAAAATTTAGTTAAATCTGTTCCTGAAAACAAGTCTCGCACGCTCGCTCTTGAAATGACCATACCAGCCGCCCCTGCAGCTCCTTGAATAAAGCGTAAGGCAATAAATATCCAAATAGTAGGTGCCACAACGCATAAAGCTGAAGCGATTGTATAGATAATAATTGAAATAACGAGAGGCTTTTTTCGACCTTTAATATCGCTAAAAGGCCCCATTAACAGTTGACCAAACGCTAACCCAATCAAGCAGGCTGTTAAACTAATTTGAACTAAAGATGTTGTCGCATCAAGTTCTTTTGCAATTGTTGGCAGAGCGGGTAAATACATATCGATTGTAAAAGGCCCAAATGCACCCAGCCCTCCTAAAATTAAAACAAGCAGCAAACGGCTTTTTGAACCAACTGCTATATTTTGCGCAAGCTCTCTTTGCATAATATTCTCTCCTTTTTACCCAAATGAAAAAGAGCAACTGTATCCGTTGCTCATTGAACTAAAAACAAAATTTTAACCAGTAGATATAAAATCCATATTGAGACAATTAAAATTAATCCATTTAAAAGACGATTTTGAAACGTTTGAGTTTTTTTCTTTGGCTGAGCTTGTTTTCTTCGTTCAGAACGACTCATGGGCTGTTGATTATCATGATTCGCTAACATGATCTTGCATCTCCAATCTTACTAACAAAATCTTTTCTCGCTAAATAGTTTACCACACTTCTACTAAATAGTGGAGAATAACCATTACAAAAAAGAGGGTGGGACATAACAAAACAAATTTTCAAAAAGACACACAATCTCTTTTCTCACCTCTTTACGTTATCAGAACACGTTCGTTCCATTGCGCTACGGCCACTCGCTTTCCGCGGAGACTGTCCTTCGCTCCATTCCACCCTGTTTCTAACATTGTTTTCACAATCAACAAAAAACCTGAACGATTAAAAGTGAGGAACTCTCAATCGTTCAGGTTTATCATTGGCTGAAATCCTTATGTCCCAGCCTCCCTTTCTTTATCTTTTTGCTTTAAATTTCCACACATAGCTTTGAAAGTCGCCTTGTAAGGAAATAGGGATATGAATTCCACTGTACATAAGCTCATCGCCCCCATACACCTTATCTGTTCCTATTAATTCATACGATTTCTCTGAATCTAACCCATGAAGTTTGATCGAGCGCAAAGGTGCCGCCGGCTCAGCAAGTACACGATAATAAAATACTACTACCTCTTCTTTTGCTTCATCCGTAAATAACCATGCTGTTTCATGTCCTTCAAATGGACTTAAGAGTCGATAAAAATTACCGTACTGAATGAGTCTTCGAATTTCCTTATATTCCACAATTTGCTCTTTTACAGCTTGTTTCTCTTCATCTGTTAGCTTCGTTAAATCTAGCTCATAGCCAAGGTTGCCAGCCATTGCTACATCACCGCGCATCTTTAATGGTGCATAGCGATGAATTTGGTGATTCGGAATATCTGATACGTGCGCTCCCATTGATACAATCGGGTACACAAGGCTTGTGCCATACTGAATTTTCAGACGTTCAACCGCATCCGTGTTATCGCTGGTCCAAGTTTGCGGCATGTAATACAGCATCCCTGGGTCAAAGCGTCCTCCACCACCAGAGCAGCTTTCAAATAAAATATGAGGAAATGCAGTTGTAAGGTCCTCCATCATTTTGTATACGCCTAAAATATGGCGATGAGACGTTTCTTTTTGACGCTCAGCAGGAAGAAGTGCTGAACCCACTTCTGTTAAGTGGCGGTTCATGTCCCATTTAACATACGTAATTGGAACGCTTGAAAGAATAGCTGAGATGCGTTTTGTAATTTCAGCGCGTACATCTTCTCTAGAAAAATCAAGAACCAGTTGCTCTCGACTTTCCGTTCGATGACGGTTCGGTACGTGCAAACACCAATCCGGATGTTCTCTATATAAATCACTATCTTTTGAGACCATTTCAGGTTCAAACCATAAGCCAAACTCCATGTTTACGTTGTTTACACGTTTGGCCACATCTTCTAAGCCTGCAGGAAGTTTCTCATTATCAACGAACCAATCTCCAAGTGACGTTGTGTCTGAGTTGCGCTTTTTAAACCAGCCATCATCAAGTACAAACAGCTCCATGCCAAGCTCGCTACCTACCTTGGCAATTTGCTCTACTTTCTCCGCATCAAAGTCAAAGTAAGTAGCTTCCCAGTTGTTTACTAGTATTGGACGCTCTTTCTCTTTAAATTCACCGCGTAATAGATGGTTTTTATATAAATTATGGAAAGTGTGAGACATTTCTGATAAACCTGCAGCTGAATATACCATGACGACTTCAGGAGTTTGAAAAGCCTCCTCTTTTTCTAGTAACCACGTAAAATTATGCGGGTGAATGCCTACAGATAAACGCGCCGTTGAAAACTGGTCTACTTCTACTTGGGCTAAGAAATTACCGCTATAAACAAAGTTAAATCCGTATACTTCTCCAGAATATTCAGTCGCATCTTTACGAAGCAGCGCAAGAAAAGGATTCTGCTGATGGCTGCTTGCACCTCTTATACTGCCAACAGATTGAATACCCGTATGCAATGGCTGACGCTCAACATGACGCTCTTTCCCCCATGCACCTGGCAGTGAAAGCATATCAAATTCTGCGTCCCGAAAATCAACGTTAGCACTGAGAGCACGAATCAACTTTATAGACTCTTTCCCTTGGTTTTCAAACTTTGTCGCACGCGTAATCCCATTATAGTTTTCAAAAACCGTATACTGTAACGTTACTTCTAAGCCAATAATGCCATCTTCTAACACAACCTCTAGAGTCTCTGCTTCATCATCAGAATGAATATATGTAGCTGGTAATTCTTCTAAGCTAGGTTTCCCTTCATAAATTCGATGCTCTTTATAACGTAAATCCGTAACCGCTGTACCATTTGATAGTTCTACTTGATAAGCTGGTGAACGAAAATCACCGTTTCCATGCTGAGGGTATTCTTGAGGTAACCAATCCAGTGAAAACGTGCGGTCTCCTTGATATGGGTTCGGAGAAAACGAACGGTCTAACGGCTGGATTTGGTTTGTGTGATTGTAGTTATTAATCTTTCTCCCCCAGTAAAAATGAGCTAAGTAATTATCTCGAACAAGCCCCATTACGTAGCTTGTATCTTTTGCTTTCAAGTGAAAGATCTTATTCTTTTCGTCAAATAAAATAGACATTTCTCTCCATCTCCCCTAGCTTTGTTGTCATTCTATCTTTTCTGCTATACTTTCCCGAGCAATAAAGCTCGTAGGTAACATAACCTTAATTGGTAACTCTCTTCCTTTTAATCTATCATGAAGAAGCTTTACCGCTGTTTTCCCCATTTCTTCTGTATGAATTTTAACTGTAGATAGGCTTGGAGTTAGGTAAGCTGCTGCACTAATATCATCAAAACTAACAATTGATACTTCCTTTGGCACATGAATACCTGCTTCATTAAGCGCTTTTAAAGCTCCAATAGCCAATGGGTCACTCGCTACAATAATTGCAGTAGGCATGCTTTCTTGATTAATTAATTCTTTCGTCATTTCGTATCCATGAATTGGATCCCATCCCGTTACTTTTACATAGCGTGAATGAAAGTTCCCTTTTTCTTTCATCACTTGTTCATACGTGTTTTGACGTCTTTCAGAATGATGCTCTCCGGCACTGTCACTGAGGCGCTTTGTAATCACTTTCCCACCAATAAAGGCAATATCTTTATGCTTCATTTCTTCTAGCTTTTCAATTAAGTCTCTAGTTGCAGCTTCGAAATCAGACGTCACTACATCAAAATCATTACCTTTAGGTGTATAGTCAACAAAGATTAGCCTATTTTTATTGTAATAAAATGACGCTAAATCTTTTTCGTCAATTGCTCCTATCACAATTAAGCCGTCCAAATGATTAAGTCCGCCTTTAGGGATTTCATTTTCACCAACCACAAATACGTTTTCAATTTTAAATTGATAAGCTTCACAAATACTTTCGATGCCTAATCGAATAGATAAAAAGTATGGATCATTCACTTCATCTTTTTGTGATGTTGTTAGGATTAAACCGATAGAACGAGTCTCTGTTAATTTTGAATACGCCGTATTTTTTCTTTTTGACGACTGATAATTTAAGCTTTTTGCAGTGTTAATTACTCGCTTACGCGTATCGTCAGCGACGGATAGAGTTTGATCACTATTTAAAATTCTAGATACGGTAGCGATTGAAACGCCTGCTTGCTGTGCAATATCTTTAATCGTTGCCATAAGTTAGCCACTCCCTGTAAAACTTCTATTTGCTTTTATGATAGCATACGAAAATTGGTATAGACCAAACAGTTTACGAAAAAAGACTGCTTGCTTATTATGCAGTCATCGGCAAAACAGTTAATTTTACTACTTTTTAGTAAAATTAACTAAATTTATTTTATCAAAACCTCCGATGGAGTTCAACATCTTTTTGAATACGTTTTCAAAAAAAGAAGAAAGAAGAAGCTGATTAACCTCAGCTCCTTCTTTCTTCACTCTCTATTCAATGGCGTCATAAACGCCTGTTACAACGCTTCCATATTGACCGGTTTCAAACACATCTCCTTCAAAGCGATTTGGATTTTCTGACGGATTAATAAGTGGTGAATGTTTCTTGTTCGTCAATAAAACAATACCTAAACCCTTCTCTCGATCAATGATTGTGACAGTACCAACCCAGCCAGTATGGCCAATTGCATTTCGACTTGCATGAGGACCAAACATCCATCCCATGCTTTCATCCCCGTTTCGTCTCCATCCAAGTGCATATGTATAGTTCATAGGTGACGGCTCTGTAAAGGTTTGAATTGTTTGCTCATTAAATAATTGATGACGACCATATCCTCCTCCGTTTAACATGACTTGTAGTAAAACTGCTAAATCACTCGTTGTTGAAAACAAGCCAGCATGCCCCGAAACACCTGCCATTGAATAATATGCTTTTTCGTCATGAACTTCTCCCTGCAGTGTGTAAGTTCGAACATTCGGAAAGTTGATAACACCATCCCGCGTATTGCCCTGTAGTTCAGTTGCCGCAAAGTCTTTTGACTTAAACCCTTTTTGTAGCGGGTTAAACAGTGTATGTCTCAAGCCCAATGGTCGATAAATTTCATTTTCCACATAATGATCTAAGCGCTGATTAGTAATTTTCTCAACGATAACGCCGAGGAGCATATAATCAACGTCGCTGTATACAGACTAATCATAAACGGTACATGTTCATTAAAATATTTTTTTATAAAGCCAGACAAAAGCGGGCCCATAGCGGCAATTCCTACTCCTGCTATAAGCGAGGTCATAATTAAAAAGCCTGTTGAATATGTAAAAAAACGTAGTACCGTCCCAATTCCAATCAAACAAAGCGCATACCCAATAATACGCTCTAGCCCAAATTTTTGAGCCAAGCTTGCAGCAAGCGGTGAAAACACTCCCATACACAACACGGGTACAGCTGTCAAAAGGCTAGCCGTAGACGCATTCATTTGAAGTGCTGACGTAAGCTCCTGTAAAATAGGGGAAATTGAATTAATAGCTGGCCTCATATTTAGTGCTGCAATCATAATGGAAACAGCAAATAAAACCATTTTCTTTTTATTGATGATCATCACCCCCACACCTTCTCTTCTATTATACGTCAGTCCTTCTAACAATGACGTAAAAAAAAAGAAGCTTCCATTGGAAGCTACCTTTACTCATACTCTTTTTCAAAGTGTTTTGTATTCCGAACCGTTTCAATTGGTCGTACAAGCTTTTCAATTTGTTCACGTTTAGGCTCTAAAAATGGAGGAAGTGAAAGCTTTTCTCCTAGTGTTTCATACTCTTCATCTCCCATAAATCCTGGACCATCCGTTGCAAATTCAAATAAAATCCCAGGAGAAACGCGAGCATATAAAGATTCAAAGAAATGACGATTCACATAGCCTGATGTTGGAAATCTAAAGCTCGCAAGTCGATCAATCCACTCTTCAAGTACTTGACGATCATTCACTCGGAACGCAACGTGGTGAACGGTTCCATACCCTTGAATACCTTCAGGTAAAGTTGTGTTATGTTCAACTACTACTTGAGCACCGTTCCCACCTTCTCCAACTTCAAATAGATACAAGTCACCTTTTTGGTCCACCTCGCGGAATAATAATACTTTCTCTAATACTTCCTTAAAGAACTCATAATTCGCCACGCGTACAAAGATTGGACCAAGTCCAGTAATGGCATATTCCAGTGGAATCGGCCCCTTTTGCCAAGGTATACCAGAAGCTACTCCGACATTTCCTTCATCAGAAATTAATTGGTATTGCTGATCATCAAAGTCCACAAAAGATAAAGTTTTCTTTCCGAATAGTTCCTGAATACCACCGTGATGAACACCTAAACGATTAAATCGCTTTTCCCAATATTGAAGTGCTTCATTGTTTGGAACACGAAATGATGTTTTAAAAATTTCATTCGTACCATGAGATCCTTTTGGAATTCCTGGGAAGTCAAAAAACGTCATATCAGTTCCAGCACTTCCTTTATCATCTGCAAAAAACAAATGATAGGTTTGAATATCGTCCTGGTTGACTGTTTTTTTCACCAAGCGCATCCCTAGTACATACGTGAAAAACTCATAATTTTTTTCAGCACTACTCGTAATAGCTGTCACGTGATGAATACCTTTTAATTCATTCATTCTAATTCCTCCTAACTAGGATTATGTTTATACCATCATTTATTTTCACATCAAATATCTTTAATTCGAGATAATTATATCAAATTCACTTTCATTATGTCAATGTCAATCAGCTCATTATAATAAAGTTAAAAATGGACTCGCCCTTTTCTACTCAATACAGGCTTTTGCATATACCAGGTTGTCCGGTTTTTCATATCTTATATTAAGTAGAATGCATTAGAGCTTCTACTAATAAAACAACTGGGAGATGATTGTCAATGTGTAGAAAACACGACAAGCACCGTAAAGGTAAAAAAGATTATGGTAAGAAAAAGTTTAAATGCTACTGCTACGAAAAAGATTCTTACAAAAAAGATTACAAGCACGATGACAAAAGAACTTGTGACAAAAAGAAACACAGCTACGACAAGAAAGAAAAATGCTCTTATAAAAAAAGCAGCAAACGCCACGGTAAATGGGACTACTAATTTAAATAAACTAAATTTATTTTAGTAAATAGAAAGAATAGAACGATTTTTGTTCTATTCTTTTTTATCTTCATTTCTTCACTTTCCACCTACATTAAAATGAATCAACAAACAATTAAGCTTTGGTATGAGTAGTACTATAAAAAAGAGTTTGGGACATAACAAAATGATTGCTTCTAAGAGACGAACAATAGCTGTTCCAATCTTTTTGGTTTGTCTGAACACGTTCGTTCCATTGCGCTACGGCCACTCGCTTTCCGCGGGGAGGAACCTGAGCTTCCTCGCTGCGCTGCGGGATCTCCGTTTTCCCTCTCTTTCCCGCAGGAGTCGAGTGTCCTACGCTCCATTCCACCCTGTTTCCAACATTGTTTTCACAATCAACCAAAAAACCTGAACGATTAAAAGTGAGAAACTCTCAATCGTTCAGGTTTATCATTGGCTGAATTACTTATGTCCCAGCCTCTCTATTCTGTTACGATAATTGGTTGACCTTTCGTCACAATGATTGTGTGCTCAATTTGTGCAACAAAGCTTCCATCATTTGTCGCTAACGTCCAGCCGTCATCCAGCTGATATGCTTCTTCAGCATTTGTTGACACGAACGGTTCATACGCAATAACCATTCCATCTTTTAAAAGCGTGCGGTCTCTTGGCTCATAGTAGTTATGAACGTGATCTGGCTTATCGCGAAGTGAATGTCCTACCCCGTGACCCGTTAAGTTAGTAATAACCGTGTACCCACGTTTGCGTGCACTGTTATGAACAGCTCGCCCAACATTACTAAGCTTACCACCAGCTTTAAACTTTTTAAGTCCCTCATCAAATACTTCTTTTGTCGCTTTACAAAGCTTCTCTAAAAACTTATTACTGTCCCCAACAACAAACGAAATGCCCGTATCAGCAAAATAACCGTCTTTCGAACCTGATACATCAATATTAACAAGATCCCCATCTTCAATTACACGTTTACCAGGAATGCCGTGAGCTACCTCTTCGTTTACACTAATACAAGAATAGCCTGGGAAATCAAATAGTTCTTTCGGAGCAGAAATTGCTCCATGTTTTTCAAAAAGTTCTTTAGCTAATTCATCTAGTTCGCCCGTTGTAACTCCAGGCTTCGTTTCTTTTACTAACGTATCTCTTATCTCAGCAAGAATCTTTCCAATTTTCATTAAGCCTTGCCTTTCTTCTTCAGTACGTACTATCAATTTCTATTCACACCTTTCATATGAACATATCTTATCTTACTCCAAGGATTCAAGCAATGAGTTAGGATTATAAATAAATAAAACAAAATATTCATTTTTTTCACCACATAAAAATGAGTTTGGGACATAACAAAATGATTGCTTCTAAAAGACGAACACTCACTGTTCCCATCTCTTTGATTTGTCTTAACTCGTTCGTTCCATTGCGCTACGGTCACTCGCTTTCCGCGGGGAGGAACCTGAGCTTCCTCGCTGCGCTGCGGGATCTCAGTTTTCCCTCTCTTTCCCGCAGGAGTCGAGTGTCCTACGCTCCATTCCACCCTGTTTCCAACATTGTTTTCACAATCAACCAAAAAAGCTGAACGATTAAAAGTTATGAACTCTCAATCGTTCAGGTATAGTAGAGGCTGAACTACTTATGTCTCAGTCTCATTTCTTTATAAGCTAATTACTGTTTTATAGTATGGATTCATTAATCTAACAGCTCTTTATTTTTTGCATACGAGCGTTTTAATGAAATATATTCAGCAAGAAACATTAAAACACCGCTAATCAATACAATACCTGCTACGTCAAAAGACTTTTCGCTAAACGCTTGCCACCCTAAAAATAATACATATAGTAACGGAAACAACACTATAAAGCTAATCGACTTTACAACAATTCGCTTTTTTTTCTTTTTCATTAAAAACCATTCATTTGTTAAAAGAGCACAATATTAAACTATTTGCTTTTACCAACCAGCCTGGAATTTCAAGCGGAGAAGCAACCAAAAATGAGTTTATAAACGAATTGACTTCATTTGGGTTTGACGACTTTTGCATTTGTCCCCATCATCATACTGCGGGATGCACATGCAGAAAGCCGAGTATCGGCATGCTTATAGAAGCTGCCCGTAAGCATCAGTTAGACTTATCAAAATGCGTGATAATCGGAGATCGGTGGACGGACATTGAAGCTGGAAGGAAAGTAGGAGCAACAACCATTTTAGTGCAAACAGGTGCAGGAAAAAAAGCTCTTGCTGAGAATAAGCATGAACAAACGAAAAATTTCCCTCATTATATTGCTACGAACTTAGAAGAAGCGGGAAAGTGGCTCCTCAAAGCTTAGTTCTATTTAAAAGGGAAAAAGAGAATGAAAGATAAAATGTTTTATGTTTGGTTGGCCGTTATTGCATTGTTCACAGGTGAAATCGTGTTATTTATGATGCTTTACTTAGTGTTAATGGCACTCCAGGGCATACACCAAACGTTGCTGCATTTTTATGAAGATTGGAAGCGCAGGAATAACATATGAAAAGCCAGCTTGACCATATGGCCAAGCTGGCTTTTTATTATACTTCAGCTGCGTTTTCTTGCAGTTTCCTTACTTCTACTTCTTTTATTTGCAATCCATCTACATCAGTCACCTTAAACTCATAACCTTCGTAAACGATACAATCGTGAAGCTCAATATCGGTTTTTTGTGTTAAAATCCAACCGCCAATCGTATCGACTTCTTCTTCTTCGATGTGAATTCCTAATAAGTCGTTTACCTCTTCAACTAGCACTTTGGCATTTAAAAGGTAATGATCGTCTGATACTTTACGAACCTCTTGAACTTCTTCGCCATCAAACTCGTCCTGGATTTCTCCAACGATTTCTTCAAGAATATCTTCAATCGTAACAAGTCCAGACGTCCCGCCATATTCATCAATTAAAGCAGCCATTTGCGTACGATTCTTCTGCATGGTTAACAGTAAATCGTGAATTGGAATTGATTCAATAACCTGGATAATTGGCTTCATATATCGCTCAACCTTCTCTTGCTTTAAGTGACTATGAATGACCACATCATTTAAAACTTCTTTTAGGTTAATTAAACCAATAATTTGATCTTTGTCACCTTCTGCTACAAACGGATAACGCGTATAGCGTTCTTCTACTGCTACTTTTAAGAACTCTTCTATTGTATCCTCATTTGATACCACAATCATTTCTGTTCTTGGCACCATAATTTCACGTGCAACGCGATTATCAAACTCAAATATGTTATTTACATACTTATATTCCGCTTGGTTAATTTCTCCACCTTCATAGCTTTCTGACAAAATAATACGAAGCTCTTCTTCACTATGAGCGATTTCATGCTCAGAAGCTGGCTTTAGCCCGAAAAGACCGACTAAAATACGTGCTGACCCGTTTAATAACCAGATGAATGGATACATTAAGCGATAAAACCAAATAAGAGCTGGCGCTAATAATAGTGTTACCGTTTCTGCTTTTTGAATAGCAACTGTTTTCGGAGCCAATTCCCCGACTACAACGTGTAGAAACGTAACAAGAGCAAAGGCAATAGCAAAGGATAATAAATGTGACAGCGTTGATGAAAAGCCAAAATCAGCAAAAATTGGATTTAAGATTTTCTCAACAGTCGGCTCACCTAACCAACCCAAGCCTAAAGCTGTAATTGTAATACCTAACTGACAGGCAGATAGATACTCGTCAAGATGTGTGGTTACCCTTTGAGCTGCAAGTGCCCCTCTTCTTCCTTCAGCAATCAGCTGATCAACCTTTGAACTACGAAGTTTTACAATGGCAAACTCAGCCGCTACGAAGAACGCGGTCAAACCAATTAAAAGCGCAACTAATATTAAATTAAGTGTAATCAATACGTTTTCTTATTCTGTCAAACGGCAGAATAAGAGAACACCTCCTGTTTTATAAAAGTATCGACTGGATTACACCTTTATGTATAAAGGTGATTCCAGGTGCATAAATGTAACTTTCAATCTCTTTTTAATGCACGCTACTTTTATTACATTAACCATACTTGCAAATCTGCTTCGTCTGCTATGTCTCCCTGCCCCATGGAATCACCCCCTTTTAAACTATCAGTTAATGGTTTTTTACTATATATATAGCAAAGATTAAGAATCATTATACATGATTTTTGGGAAACTTACAGATAAGTTCATGACGAATTTATGAACTTCATTTTAACGTTTAAATCTTTTACATTCCTGTAACAAAAGAGTTTGGGACATAACAAAATGATTGCTTCTAAAAGCCGAACAATAGCTGTTCCCATCTCTTTAGGTTAGCTGAACACGTTCGTTCCATTGCGCTTTCCACGGGGAGGAACCTGAACTACCTATGTCTCAGTCTCTTTTAATACTAAACTTTAGTTCGTGATAATGTCTCCATCTTCATCATCAATTGGATTATCAATTTCTACAGGGTCCCTCTCTAAAGAAAGCTCTTTTTTCTCTTCATCCCACTCTACTTCAAATCCTGCTCCTACTGCAGTAGTAGCAGCCGGTAAGTAGGAGTGTTTCGTTGGCTTATACATCTTCAAATCGCTCGTTTTTAAAAGCCCCAAACCAAGTAGCAGTTTATCAGCTTGTACATAAGGCTTGCCATCAATGAGCTTAAGCTGGTCATGCGTATATGGGTATTTGACATTATTCACTTTTACTGTGAACGGCCCCTCTTTTTGTTCTTGAATTGGCTTGGGCTGTTTTGCTTTATAGGAAAAGCGGTCTACTCCTAAAACCGTTCCTTCACGCGTATTATCAGCTCCACCGTACATCTTTCCAGTTTCTCGATTTAAAATAGCTGCTTGGACATTCCCAATATGCTGCGCTGTTTCTTCAAAAGCATGTCCTTTAGCCATTAGCTCTAATCGCGTATTTTGATCAATATCAGGCTCCCACCTAACAGTTGGATAAGCTGCTGAATAAATACGCGGTGTTAAAATTGCTTCTTGAATAGGCATGTCGTGATCTACAACATTCATAATTGTTTCAGCGACAGATGCAATAATTGTTGGTCCTCCTGGTGAACCAATCGCCATAAACGGCTTGCCATCTTTTCCTAAAAACGTTGGGGACATACTGCTTCGTGGTCGCTTACCTGGCTCTACTTCGTTAACTCCCCCTGGTGTTGCATCAAAGTCCGTCATTTCATTGTTAAGCATAAAGCCATACCCAGGAACCATAATACCTGACCCAAATACTTGTTCAATAGTAGTTGTATACGAAACCATATTCCCCCACTTATCTACTACTGAAAAATGGGTGGTTTGTCCGATTGGCGTTTCTTCTTTCACGACTTTTTTCTTTTCTTTCTCTCCTTCTTGATACTTCCAAGGATCTCCTTCTTTCACTTCAGGTATTGAACGATTTTTGTTAATAAGTTTACGACGTTCTTTCAGATATTCTTCGTTTAATAAGCTTTCTTTAGGTACGCTGTAAAAATCTTCGTCAGCCATATAAGCTGCGCGATCTGCGTACGCTAAGTGCATCGCTTCTGTTAAATAATGAAGGTACTGAGGAGAGTTTGCTCCCATTTTTTTAACATCATAACCTTCCATCAGCTTTAAAATTTGTAACACCGTTAATCCACCTGAGCTTGGCGGTGCTGCACTAATAACATCATAACCTCTGTATGTAGTAGCTACAGGCTCTCTTTTCTTAACTGTATAATTTTTTAAATCTTCTTCAGTCATCGTCCCTTCTTTAGCTTGTACTTCTTCAGCTAAAGCTTTCGCAATATCTCCTTCATAAAAAGCTGCAGGACCATCCTCTTGCAAAATTCTAAACGTTTTAGCAAGGTCTTTTTGTAGGAGTAAATCTCCTTCTTCAAGAGGTTCGCCATTTTGAAAGAAAATCTCGGATGCTGCTTTATTATTTTTCAACTTCGACTTATTTTCATTAATATACTGCGCCATCGACCAATTCACCTTAACGCCTTTATCCGCTTGTTTAATAGCTGGTTCAATTAGCTTTTCAAATGTCATTGTCCCATGATCTGCAAGGGCTTGTTCTAATACTTTTGCTGTACCAGGAACTCCAACTGCCTTTCCAGTTGTGTGTCTCTTGCTAAAAGGTACAGGCTTTCCTTTTTCATCTAAGAACAATTTCGATGTTACATTAGCTGGCGCCATTTCACGACCGTTAATCATTTCAATATCGTTTTCTTTCTCATCGTAAATCATCATAAATCCGCCGCCACCAATACCTGACATCATTGGCTCAACAACGTTTAAAGAAAGCTGAATAGCTACGGCTGCATCGACGGCGTTACCACCATTTTCCAACACTTCTTTCCCTACTTTAGCTGCTAAAGGGTGTGACACAGACACAAGGCCTTTCGTCGCTCCTTGCTTCATCGAGCGATTCACTCCTGGCACTTCTGCAGATCCTACTGGTGCAATAACACTAAAGACTAGCATAATAGCAAAAAAACTTTTTAACACCTTCATCTACTTCACGCTCCTTTTTAATAGGTGGAATGTATCCCTTCACATTCTATAATAAACTAAATTTTCATAATTTTTTACAAAATAAAGCAAAACAATACATTTTAACTATAAATAACAATATTTAGAAACTAATAGGTCCTAATTAACTAAAAAAGCTGCTAAAATAATTGAGCAGCCTTTCAACTCATTATGTTATATAAAAGGAGTTTTTTTTTGCTTAAGAGTCCTTATGATATAAATACATACTAACCCTACACTGATGATTACATATCCTATCCCACCAATTAATCCAAGTGTTCGACTATCTATTACTGTTAATAATAAGCCTGCTCCAAACATAGATAAACCCAGAGTTACGTTGGAAATGGTTGTAAACATACCAAATACCTTTCCTTGATGTTGTAAAGGCGTCACTCTCATAACAACTGAATCCAGACAAGCGTTGCTAATACCTGAAAAGAATGCTAGAACCAAATAAAAGCAAAACGCTAGCTGCCAGGAATAGGTGTTACTTATCATCATTAAGAAAATACCTTCTACTCCAAGAGAGACTAATCCACAAATCAACAGATATTTTCGGATTCGATTCGCCACAATAAAGCTAAGCATTAGCCCCATCCCAAGTCCTCCGTAAAACAAGCCTACCCCCCAGCTTTCTATGTTAAATTCTTGAACAGCATACACGCTAATGAGTACGTTATCAATTCCATTAAAGATAGGTACAAAAAGTTCAAAGCAAAAAACCAAAATTAAAGCTACCGAAGACGTAATAATTGAATAAACAGCAGAAATTGTAATGGATTCTGTTGGTTTCGAATTTACTTGTTGTCCACCTCTATCTACTAGTTTGTATACAATTAAACTGGCAAATAAAAAAGAACACGCATTTAATATAAACGTGACATCACTTCCTATATAAAAAGAAGCAAAGCCACCAATAAGAGAGCCACCAACTAATACAATTCCTAATAATACTTGCTCTAAACTATTAACCTGTACAATACGGTTCGAATGAATAACAGTAGGTATTAAAGCCTTTCTTGTAGGAGCATAGATAGCTTCTCCCGCTGCTAATACAAACGTACTTACATAAACAAGCCAAATCATTGAAGAATCGTTTACCCATATAAAAGCTAAAGCAAACGGAATTCGAATGAGGTCTGTAACAATTAAAATCATTGGCTTTGAAAAACGATCCGCAAGCGCTCCTCCTAAGGGGCCAAAAAAAAGAAACGGAAGAACCCTAATGCCAAGTGCTGTACCTACTGCTAGGCCAGATTCCGTATATTCTAACAGCAAAGCTAACAACGCTACTTGGCTGAAACGATCTCCTACTCCGTTCACAACCCCTGCTAAAAATAAACTTCGATATGCTTTCTCAACTTTTAATAAATAAATCATCTTTCTATCCCCTTTAACTAATTAGATAACCATCTAATTAGTTGTATGAAATAAAAGCTAGTTGATTAAACTAGCTTACATCTTACCCCATAGCTCTTTAGGGTTCATTTCATATTGATTATCTTTTCGATACATATAATGATTCATGATTAATTCACGCCTTAACGTTGCGTAATCATCATGAAACTTTTTTAAATACTCATTCAGTTCTTTTTCTTCATAAACAATTCCATACTTAAGATCACTGATAATCTTTTCAAGCACAACCATACGCTTTTTACGCTGTGCTGGTAAATTTGTCAGCTTTCCATCAGCAGTAAAAAAGGGCTTTAAAATTTTAAAACGATCATTTTCTTCCACTGTTTCAATCACCTCTTCATTTACAATCGTTAAAATAGCCGTTGCGCTTGCTTCTAGTGCTTTGACATTCAGATAAAAATAAATCGTATTTTTGTCTCTTCGTTCTTTAATGAGTCCAATATCTCGAAGCTTTGCCATGTGGTGCGTAATCGTTGGCGGTTTTAGTCCTAGCTTGCCTGCAATTGCTTGCCCGTTCAGGGGTCCTGACTTTAGTAAACTTAGAATACGAATTCGCGTCGGATCGCCCATTGTTTTATGAAAGTCCACAATACGTTTCAACTGCATATAAACACTCCTAGTTAGATATTTATCTAATTAGACTATAATCTAATTTACAGAATATTAAAAGTTATTTTTCAGAAAACACCGATCTTTTTTACAAAGAAATGGTGTATACTCTCACCATACACGGAATTTTTTTAGTCTAAGGAGAAATTTTATGCTATCTACTGTCGCTATTAAGCAAGTCACCACTACAGACGCAAAACAAGTTGTTGCTTTTTTAGTTAAAATGCGCAGTCAACTGTTTCCCATGCTGAATAAGGATGTCCTTTCTCCAGATTTAGCAAACTTTGAAATGCACTACTTACATAAAGAAAAAACAGCTTTCTTCGCTGCTTTTTCACCTACCAATGAAGTAATTGGAACCATTTGTGTTTATCCATATGACCGTCGTTTTAGTCATCTGAACGACTTTTATCCAGAAAACACAGCTGAAATTATTAAGTGTTATGTTGACGAAAAGTATCGCCGCTGTGGAATTGGTAAACAGCTCTTTCAACAAGCACTGTCTTTTAGTCAAGGGACGTATGATGTCTTAAGCTTACACACTCACCCATTCCTTCCTGGCGGCTTTGCATTTTGGCAATCAAGGGGCTTTCACACACGCTTCACTGAAAAAGATGGGGTATGGGATACGATTTTTATGGACATGAAGCTACTGCCAAGATCCTAATGGCATTATCTCCAAAATGCGGTGATGACAAATAAAAAAGTCGCTTTACACAGCGACTTTTTTATTTATTGATAAACATCTCAATCCCTGGCCCAATTGGAAGCCCAAGAAGATTCCAAATGAGAAAGAATAGAGTCCACGTAACCAAAATGACTACGCTATACGGCAGCATTAAGGAAATCAGTGAGCCAATCCCTGACCTTTTATCATAATCTTTCATTAATGCCAAGATAATTGGAAAATACGGATTTAATGGCGTAATAACATTAGTGGACGAATCGGCAATTCGGTAAGCCATTTGCACATATGCTGGATGATAATCAAGCAGCATTAACATGGGGATAAAGATAGGAGCCATTAAAGCCCACTGCGCAGACCCGCTAAAGATAAATAAATTCAATACTGCAGTCAAAAAGATGAATCCGATGATAACAGGCAGTCCTGTTAGCCCAATTCCTGTTAGTATCTCAGCTCCACTTACAGCAATCCACGTACCAATGTTCGTCCAGTTAAAGTACGCAATAAACTGAGAAGCCGCAAAAATTAAGACAATAAAGCCAGCCATATCTTTCATCGACTCTGCCATTAAGTTAGGAACATCGGAAATAGATTTTAGATTCCCTACCGTAAATCCATATGCCATTCCAATTAAAAGAAAGAAAATAAGCGTAATTGGTACAATACCATCTAAGAATGGACTTGGAATAATAGTTCCTTCATCGCTTCTTAGCAGTCCACTTTTTGGCACAGTCATCATAACAATCATTCCTATGTAAAGAAACCCTACAATACCAGCATTTCGAAGCCCTTTTGCTTCAAGGTTCGATACCTCTGACATCACGGATGCTTTATTCCCTTTGTACGTACCAAGTCTTGGCTCAATAATTTTTTCTGTTACAAGTCCACCGACAAGAACAACAAGCGCTACAGATGCCGCATTAAAAAACCAGTTATCAACGGGTGTTACCGTTGCCGTATCGCTTACCGTTTTCACTACTTCATTTGCAATTCCGGATAATAAAGCATCATTACCTGAAATGACCAAGTTAGCACTGAACCCTGCACCTACTCCCGCAAAGCCAGCTGCTAAACCAGCAAAAGGATGCCTTCCTAGCGTATAAAAAATGGTTGCCGCAAGCGGAGGAATAATGACAAACGCCGCATCTGCTGCTAAATTACCAAGCACTCCTGCAAAAACAATTGCGTATGTAATAACACTTTTAGGTGCATTTATAATAGTCTTTTTAATAAACGTTTCAATTAGTCCAACCTTATCAGCCACTCCGATACCAAGCATCATAGCTAGTACTAAACCAAGAGGCTGAAACTCTGTGAAATTGGATAGCATTGATGTAAAGATAAACTGAATCCCTTCTTTAGAAAACATATTTCGAATTGGAAGTTCTTCACCTGTTCCAGGATGAACGGTCGTTACGTCAAATACACTTACAATCCATGAAGCAACCATAATGCTCATAGCAAAAATAACAAATAATACTGCGGGGTGTGGAAGTTTATTCCCAACCCTTTCAATTGAATCTAATACCCTTAGTATAACCCCTTTTTTCTCAACTTGATTCACTTCTGGATTCATAGCTGCCTTCCCCTCTATTGATGTTTTAGAAAAATTCCCATTTAAATTCCTTTTCAAAAGGGTAACACGACAAGAAAACAGAAATCAATAAATTTTCTAAAAAATTAATCTTTTTATAAGGATTTCTTATTATCGTGCACTACTTTTTCTTTCTACTACTCGATAGAGCTACCCACTATACTAATATAGAAGAAAGAAGTGAATTCAGATGGAGGCGATTCATTGATGTATTCTCTTAAACACATCGATCACGTTCAGCTGGCTGCTCCGCCTAATAGTGAACATAGAGCTAGACGCTTTTTTCATGAGCTTCTTGGTTTTCAGGAAGTTGAAAAGCCTGTCGTACTTCAGAAAAATGGTGGTTTGTGGTTTAAGATCAACGACTGTGAACTTCACATCGGAATTGACCAATCGTTTATACCTGCCAAAAAGGCACATCCTGCTTTTACAGTTGAAAATTTATCTGCTTTGAAAGAGCATCTTGCAGCTCATCACGTTGCTTTTATACAAGATGAAAAGTTACCAAACGCTAATCGCATTTATGTACATGATCCTTTTGGTAATCGCTTGGAGTTTTTGGAGTGGTTGTAACAAAAAGAGTTTGGGACATAACAAAATGATTGCTTCTAAAAGACGAACACTCGCTGTTCCCATCTCTTTAGTTTGTCTCAACACGTTCGTTCCATTGCGCTACGGCCACTCGCTTTCCGCGGGGAGGAACCTGAGCTTCCTCGCTGCGCTGCGGGATCTCCGTTTTCCCTCTCTTTCCCGCAGGAGTCGAGTGTCCTACGCTCCATTCCACCCTGTTTCCAACATTGTTTTCACAATCAACAAAAAACCTGAACGATTAAAAGTTATGAACTCTCAATCGTTCAGGTTTATCATTGGCTGAATTACTTATGTCCCAGCCTCTTTCACTTCTATTTACTTGGTCTATTTAAGACTGTTCCTGCTCGTAGCAATACAACAATATATCCCACGATTCCTCCAATAATGGCTGGAACAACCCATCCCAATCCAACAGAATATAGCGGTAACAATTGTGTAAAAGCTGAATCAACTGCCTGAATTTTCACCCCAGCAGCACCTAGTCCATCAAATAAACTTACGATGAATGTTAAAAGTAAACTTCCTTGGTATACGACAGGATGTCCTTTAAATAAAGGATGTAAAAATGTAAGCACAATAAGTACAATGGCAAGCGGATAAATAGCCGTTAGTACTGGTACAGAAACTGCAATTAGCTGTGTTAAACCGATATTAGCAACAAGTGCACTAAAGGCAGATAGAATAACAGCAATTGCTTTATAGCTAACTTTAGGAAATAGCTGGTGAAAGAAAGTAGAACAGGCAATAATTAACCCAATGCTTGTTGTTAAGCATGCCACGGTAATCATAATACCTAAAAACACGCCTCCAAATGAGCCAAAATAATAATTTGATACGCTCGCAAACACGGCACCTCCATTATCTAAATAGCCTAGCTCAGATACGCTCGACGCTCCCATATAAGCCAGAGCCGTATAAAAGACACCTAATACTGTGGCTGTAATAAGAGTTGCCGCTCCGCATACCCCAATGATTTGCTTTCTAGTCGTAGCCCCTTTCTCACGGATAGCGTTAATAATCATAATACCGAATACAAATGAAGCTAGCGTATCCATTGTTAAGTATCCTTCTTGGAAAGCCTTTGAAGAATGAATTGGTTTCGTACGCTTCCAAAGGAGCTTTAAATTCACCAATTGGAGCTACAACTGCTACAACAACTAAAATGCCAATAGACCCAATTTTAACAGGTGTTAACACCTTTCCAATAATATCAACAATCTTACCTGGCTTAAGGGAAAAGAAGCACGCAACTCCAAAGAAAATGATGGTGAAAATTAATAGAGGTAGACCTCCTACTCCTTCTGATAAAAACGGCTTAACGCCAATTTCATAAGAAACTGTTCCCGCTCGAGGAATTGCAAAAAGTGGACCGATTGCTAAGTAAAGAACAATCGTAAACACGATCCCAAAAACAGGATGTGCTCGACTAGCTAAAGACTGCAAATCATCTTTGCCTGAAAACCCAAGAGCCATTACCCCGATTAAAGGAAGTCCTACCCCTGTAAGTAAAAAGCCAGCGTTTGCAGACCATAAATTCGTACCGGCTGATTGACCAAGCATGGCTGGAAAGATTAAATTTCCTGCTCCAAAAAATAGAGCGAATAACATAAGACCAATTACAACAATAAATGAAAATGGTATTTTATTTGACACCTAAAACCCTCCGTCTTTCTTGGCTGAAATTACTTCCTAAAAAGATTTTTCAGAATAATTTAAAAACGTTCATTAGAAGCATGTACACCATTATAACTAGTGAATATGTATATTTCAACATAACTTTTTATTTTGAGAACAAAATTCTTGACAAAACAAAAAAGACCCTATTAAAAAGGTCTTTTCCTTTTTACATAATTAGCTAATTTTATCAAGTGCATTTTCCAAGTCTTTCCATATACCTTCCCAAAATTCTAAGCCTACAGATAGGCGCAATAGCTCGTTTGATATGCCCATTTCCTTTCTGATACCTTCAGGAACAACCGCGTGCGTCATTGAAGCAGGGTGTTGAATTAAAGTTTCTGTATCACCTAAGCTAACTGCAATGGAGATTAGGCTTAATTCATTCATAAACTCCTTCACAGATTCCTCTGATCCATTCAATTCAAAAGCTAACACCCCTCCGCTCCTTTCCATTTGCTTTTCTAATCTCCCTTTTATTTCTGGATAATATACCGTTTTTACTTTTGGATGTATTTTCAGCTTTTCAACAATTTTTTCTGCATTTTCACAATGACGATCCATCCTGACAGGCAGGGTTTTTAAGCCTCTAATTAATAACCACGCATCAAAAGGCGCAAGAATGCCACCGATATCTTTTTGAACAGTCTTTCTTATACCTTGAATAAGATTTGTACTTCCAACCATTACGCCTGCCACAACGTCACCATGCCCACCAATATATTTGGTTGCGCTGTGTATAACAAGATCACATCCTAGAGCCAAGGGCTTTTGCAAATACGGCGTTAAAAATGTATTATCCACAATGACTGGAACTCCATGCTCTTTTGCTACTGCCACTACAAGAGGTAAATTAATGACGTGCATAGTAGGATTAACCGGTGTCTCAATATAAATGCATGCAGTTTTATCAGTAATGCTAGCTCTTATTTCTTCTACTGTTAGAAACGTTGAAAAAGAATGTGTAATGCTATATTTCTCATTTAATAGCTCCAATAAACCAAACGTACAGCCGTAGAGACCTTTTGAACAAAGAATATGATCTCCAGCCTTTGTTAAACCAATTAAAGCTGCAGATACAGCAGCCATTCCCGAACCAAATGCTAGCGCTTCTTCGCCTTCTTCTAGCTCTGCCATTCGACTTTCAAATTCTGCTACGGTGGGGTTTGATAACCTTGAGTAAACATATCCACTCTCTTCTCCTGCAAAACGTCGTGCTCCTTGGTCTAAGCTTGAAAACGTAAAAGTAGATGTTTGATAAAGCGGTGTAACAAGGCTGTCGTGATGCATGCTTGATTTATACGTTCCGTGAACCGCTTTTGTTTCAAACCTATATTTCTCTGTATTCGTCATTCCCTTCATCCCCTTAAAATTTTGTAAGCGCTTACTTATAAAATTATATGAAATTCTCTAGTAGTTTGTCACGGTACAATTACACGATAAAAAAGATGGCTACTATATCTGCAGCCACCTTCTATGCTTGTAACATTTGCTTTACTAGCTCTCTATTGCGTTTTTTAAACACTTCATTATGAGAAGAGACCATTGCAACTTTATTAGCATTAGGCTCAATAAACAGCTTTGCTCGATTTACGGCATTTGCTGCATCTTGAAACGCACCAGCAATTAGGTTTACTTTGCCTTCATGCTGCAGAATATCACCTGCTGCGTATAAGCCGGGCACAGTTGTTTCACTTGACGAGTTTCCCGCAATATAATAATCATGAATCATTTCAATTGAAAGCTCACTTTTTTGAAGTAATGATGTGTCTCGCTCATATCCATGGTTGATGATTACTTCGTCAATTGGTAGATATGTAATATCTCCAGTTAAATGGTTAGTAAGCTCTACTTTAGCAATTTTTTCACTGTTCCCATCAGCTATTAATTTACTAATTGACGTATTTAACATGCAAGTTGCAGAGCTATTTATTAGCTGCGTCACCTGTGACTCATGACCAGATAGACAGTCTTTTCGATATGTTAAATACACTTTTTTTGCAACAGGCTCTAATTCATTAGCCCAGTCGATGGCTGAATTGCCTCCTCCCGAAACAATTACGACTTTATCTTTAAAGCGTTGCAGTGACTTTACAGTATAATTTAAATTTGAAATCTCAAAGCGCTCTGCTCCTTCAATTTCTAGCTTTTGTGGATTCAAAATCCCTCCGCCTACCGCTATGATTACTGTTTTAGATCGATGTATTTCGCCCGAAGAACCCGTTAATAAAAAGTGTCCTTCATTATTTCGAGAAATAGATTCAATTTTCTCGTTTAATACAACTGTTGGATCAAACGTTAATCCTTGAGCTACAAGCTGCTCAATTAATTGAGCTCCAGGAGTCGGAGTTAAGCCCCCCACGTCCCATATCATTTTCTCGGGATAAACGTGCACTTTCCCCCCTAAACGAGGCTGAAATTCAATTAGTTTCGTTTTCATTTCACGAAGTCCGCTGTAAAAGGTCGAATATAGCCCTGCTGGTCCGCCACCAATTACGGTTACATCATAAAGCTCTGAATTTTTCACGATTCGCTCACTCCTAGTAATCATCATTGATTATCATTCTCATTTAAATATACATCTTTTTAATCAAATTGACAAACAAAAATAATGATTGACAGAATTCAAACAGACTATTATAGTAAAAATGAATCAGAAATGATAATCATTATCACCAATTCTAATTAACACTTTTGAACAGGAGGTTTCGCCATGGTTCGCCTACATACAGAAGATCTTAACATTGGATATGGTGAACGGGTAATCGTAAAAGATTTGAGTGTTCAAATTCCTGATAAAAAAATAACAACCATTATTGGTTCAAACGGCTGTGGAAAATCAACGTTGCTAAAAGCTATTACACGCTTGATTTCTCATCAGTCCGGCACTGTATTATTGGACGGTTCTAGTATTGCAAAAGAAAACACCAAGGAACTTGCAAAGAAAATAGCAATCCTTCCTCAGTCCCCTGAAAGCGCAAACGGACTCACCGTAGGAGAGCTTGTATCTTATGGACGTTTTCCTTATCAAAAAGGATTTGGTCGCTTAACAAAAAAAGATTATGAAGTTATTGACTGGGCACTTGAAGTAACAGGAACAATAGACTATAAGTACCGTCCTGTTGATGCCTTATCGGGCGGTCAGCGACAGCGCGTGTGGATTGCAATGGCCCTAGCTCAAGAAACAGATATTATCTTTTTAGACGAGCCCACTACTTACCTGGATATGGCTCATCAGCTTGAAGTACTTGAGCTGTTACAAAAGCTTAACGAAGAGCAAGATCGCACTGTTATTATGGTTCTTCACGACTTAAATCAAGCCGCCCGCTTTGCAGATTATATTATCGCAATGAAAGATGGCGAAATTATAAAAGCCGGTACCTGTGAAGAAGTCATGCAGCAAGACATTTTAAAAGAGGTCTTCCAGATCGATGCTGAAATTGGACTCGATCCTAGAACAAACAAACCGATGTGTATTACATATAATTTATTATAGAAGGAGACTAACAACATGAAAAAATTATTACTTCCCTTTGTGCTCTTACTACTGCTCATTATTAGTGCTTGCGGTAACTCAAACGAAAGTCAAGGTAATGAAGCAAAAGATAAAAAATCAGATACTGTTACATATGAATCTGAAAATGGACCAATTGAAGTTCCTGCTGATCCTAAGCGCGTAGTTGTTCTTGCTTCATTTGTCGGAAACGTTTTAGCTTTAGATACAAACGTAGTTGGCGTAGATTCATGGTCAAAAGACAACCCTCGCTTCAAAGACCAGCTAAAAGATGCGGAAGTTGTAACAGAAGACGACTTAGAAAAAATCATTGAATTAAACCCAGATTTAATCATTGGTTTATCGACAACAAAAAACATTGATAAACTACAAGAAATTGCTCCAACCGTTACGTATACATACGGTAAAGTAGATTATTTAACTCAGCACTTAGAAATTGGTAAAGCTTTAAACAAAGAAAAAGAAACACAAGCATGGATTGATGAATTCAAAGCTGATGCAAAAGTAGCTGGTGAAGACATCAAAGCAAAAATTGGTGAAGATGCAACCGTTTCAGTTATTGAAAACTTTGACAAACAACTCTATGTATTTGGTGACAATTGGGCACGTGGTACAGAAATTTTATATCAAGAGATGAAATTAAAAATGCCTGAAAAAGTAAAAGAAATGGCATTAAAAGATGGCTATTATGCAATTTCACCAGAGGTTCTTTCTGAGTATGCCGGTGACTACGTAATCTTCAGTAAAAATACAGATGGAGATACGTCATTCCAAGAAACGGATACGTACAAAAACATTCCTGCTGTAAAGAACAAGCAACTGTTTGAAGCAAATGCAAAAGAGTTTTATTTTAATGATCCAATTTCATTAGAATATCAATTAGACTTCTTTAAAGAGAAATTTTTACAGCAGTAATCCAATCATAAAAAGGAATTCTTATTTTAAGAATTCCTTTTGCTTTATTCTATAAAAGAAAAGATGAGAGGCTCATGACAACGAACAAAACACCATTTATTCCTTTTACACTTAAACTTATTCTTGGATTTTTAATCTTTATTGGAATGTTCATTATTTCAATGGTTTTTGGGGCAGCTAACATTTCTATAAAAGATGTTTGGTTAGCGCTTACCTCAACTAGTACAAATAATCAAATCTTAATTATTCGCGAACTTCGCCTTCCTCGAGAAGTAGCAGCTATTTTTGTAGGTATCGCTCTTTCAGTATCAGGTGGTATCATGCAAGGGATGACAAGGAATCCACTAGCAGACCCTGGTTTACTCGGATTAACAGCTGGTGCTAAAGCTGCTCTTGCTCTGACAATTGCTCTCATTCCATCTGCCAACTATTTTTGGATTATGATTGCATGCTTTATTGGAGCTGGTGTTGGCGCTGGGCTAGTATTTGGCATTGGCTCTCTAAAAAGAGGAGGTTTTTCCCCTCTCCGCATTGTATTAGCTGGTGCCGCAGTTTCTACTTTTCTATATGCAATCGCCGATGCCGTTGGCATTTACTTTAACATTTCAAAAGATGTGTCTATGTGGACTTCTGGAGGACTTACTTTAACATCTTGGAAACAATTATCCATTGTGATTCCATTTATTATAGTAGGCACATTGATTGCACTTACTCTTGCTAGACAGCTGACCATTCTTAGTTTAAGTGATGAGGTAGCAACGGGATTAGGACAGCATACGACTAAGGTTAAAGTTATTTTGTTTGGAGTCATTGTGTTATTGGCGGGTGCATCGGTTGCTTTAGCCGGTAACCTTGTCTTTATTGGTCTGATGATTCCTCATATCGTAAGAGCGATTGTCGGAACGGATTACCGATTTATCATCCCAATGTCTGTACTTATCGGGTCATCGTTTATGTTGTTTGCGGATACGTTAGCACGCACAATTAACGCTCCGTACGAAACATCCATTATTGCAGTTGTAGCAATGATTGGCCTCCCTTTCTTTTTGTTTATTATTAAAAAAGGAGGTCACACAATCCGATGATTCATCCTACACTACGAAAAAAACAGCTATTTATTTTGCTTTTACTAACAGTTCTTATTTTGCTGACAATTACTGTTAGCATGGGATTAGGCTATGCGTCTTTATCCTTTGACCGCTTGCTTCCGACTCTATTTGGACAAGGAACGTTTAAAGAAGAATTTATCTTATTTTCAATCCGTCTGCCTCGTATCGTTATTACATTACTAGCTGGTATGGCTCTTGCTTTATCAGGAGCTATTTTACAGAGCATTACCCGAAATGATTTAGCAGAACCAGGCATTATTGGAATTAACTCAGGTGCTGGAGTAGGAGTCGCGGTATTTTTCTTATTCTTCCCAATTGACCCTGGCTCATTTGTGTATATGATTCCCTTTGTTGGATTTATTGGAGCCATTATAACTGCAGCCTTGATTTACACGTTTGCCTATGAAAGAAATATAGGCCTCGCCCCTACTAAGTTAGTACTAACTGGGGTTGGGTTTTCCATGGCTCTATCCGGAGTCATGATTGTCTTAATCTCTTCTGCTGAACGTCAAAAGGTGGACTTTATTGCAAAATGGTTAGCCGGAAACATTTGGGGTTCAGACTGGCCGTTTGTTTTAACTCTTTTACCTTGGCTAATGGTATTAATTCCTTTTGTTTTATACAAAGCTAATAGACTTAATATTTTATCGCTCAATGAGCATACGGCTATCGGTGTTGGAATCTCCATTGAAAAAGAACGAATCACACTGTTACTTGCTGCTGTAGCCCTTGCAGCTTCTGCCGTATCTGTAAGCGGTGGAATTGCATTTATTGGATTAATTGCTCCTCACCTTGCAAAAAGCCTTGTAGGACCAAGAAACCAGCTATTTATTCCCGTAGCTATTTTAATGGGTGGCTTTTTCCTTTTAATAGCTGATACAATCGGACGTAACTTAATGACTTCTGAAGGAGTTCCGGCCGGAATTATTGTTGCGTTAATTGGTGCTCCCTATTTCATTTATCTACTTCTGAAAAAATAAAAGACTTCCAATTGGGAGTCTTTTTTATTTTAGGCTGATATTTTATTGAGTTTTAGAAAAGCTAAAAGTGTAATCGAAAGGCGGTGATTCTATTGTCTAAGAAAAAGCTAACTCCTTCACAAGAAGTGGATCAATCAAAGCTAGTTGATGACAAAGCAGCTAAGCTTAGAAAGAACGGAAATGAAGCGGAGCATGCTCACCAAAAAACGCTTGGTGGCGCACAAGGAGAATAATAACTATTGACTATCGAATAGCTGCCAAACGGCAGCTATTTTATTCATTAATGACTTTGACGTTCATCTGCAGCTTTTGCACGTTCTTGAGCTTTTAAATCAGCTTGATCAAGCTCACTTGAAAACTCTTCGTATACACCATCAGAATGACCTGGTTTTTTAACAATTTGAGACGAAAAATATTTCGCTTTTTCCGCTTCTACACGACTTTTTTGATTCATCATTTACCCCTCCATTTTCAATGAATCAACAAAAGGCGCTGTGCGCGCCTTTTGCATAGAGAATAGCATCCTTACCAACGATGCGCTTTCGCATTACTTCGCAAAATAATGTTTGTTTGTGACATTTGAGTATGTCCATTTACCTGCGATTTCGAGCGCTTAGGTCTTGTCCAGTTGTGGCTAAAAAGTTCTGAGTGCGGATCTAATTGATCTTTATAACTCATTCTTATCACCTCAAAGTTAGGATACTTACCTTTAACGAGAAAGCCTCGCTTGGCATCTCACTTATTAGCATGGCTAAATGCATACAAAGCATGCTAGCAGTTTTCTCCATCCTTTTTTCACTGTTAAAAACAGATGAAATTTGTTAATAATAAAAAGAACAACTAATGACGGAATTCCCTTGGCATGATAAGATATTAAGGCATTACTTTAAAGTAAAATGAATGAAGATATGGATGTGATGAAACTGCGAGTTAATAAATTCATTAGCGAATCTGGAAAAGCTTCCAGACGCGGTGCAGATAAATTAATTAGCGAAGGTCGCGTAACCATTAATGGTAAGAAAGCAAAAATTGGTGACCAAGTATATCCTGGCGATGACGTTCGAGTAAGCGGAGAGCAGCTTCGTATCGCTCGTAACAACGTATATATTGCTTTAAATAAGCCAGTTGGCATTACAAGTACAAGTGAGAAGAAAGTAAAGGGAAACATCATTGACCTTGTCAATCATCCGTTACGTATTCACCACGTAGGACGATTGGATAAAGATTCAGACGGCCTTATTCTTTTAACAAATGATAATGACATTATAAACGAAATTCTACGTGCAGAAAATCAGCATGAAAAAGAGTATGTGGTATCTGTGGACAAGCCTATCACTCCAGAATTTGTTAAAAACATGTCAGAGGGTGTACATATTTTAGGAACAAAAACACTGCCGTGTAAAGTAACGCAGCTGTCGAAATACGAATTTCAAATCATTTTAACCCAAGGGCTTAACCGTCAAATTCGTCGTATGTGTGAAGTCCTAGGTTACCAGGTATTACGCCTACAGCGTACACGTATTATGAATATCCACTTAAATAATTTACCTGTTGGTCAGTGGCGTGATTTAACAAAAAAAGAGCGTAACCAGCTGTTTAAAGAATTAAACTATGAACCAAAAGAGTGGTAATTAGCAGAGAAATTCTCTGCTTTTTTTATGCCCTCGACGGGATTCGAACCCGCACTCCTTTCGTAAGCTTAGGTTCGGGGGAACACGCTTCCCTACGGAGTTTCACCAACGGGAATTTCACCCGTTTCAGCTTATTTTGCTTTTCGGTGCTTCTGAAACCCTTACCTTGCGACCCGGTGGCTACAATGTTTTCCGGCGCTCTTCCCTTCTGAGCTACGAGGGCGTTTATCTTAAGAATACTGTCTCTACCTTACTTTATCAATTTATATAGAAGAGGTGTACCAATGGCTGAGCAAAGAAATATCTACAATAAACATTTTGTTAACAAGCTGGCCCATTCGATAAAAGCAGCTTATTCTTCATTTTCAAAAGATGCTTTTGTATCAAGTGTCTTTCATAAAGAGTGGGACAATCGATCATTAAAAGACAGAATGAGGCACATTACTATAATGCTACATAAGCATTTAGCATTAGATTATCACGGAGCACTTGCTGTTTTATATAAAGTCGCCCCTGAATTTAAGGGACAGCTTGCTGGAATTACTTTTCCAGACTATGTAGAACAATATGGTTTGAACGAATGGGAAATGTCTATGGATGCGCTTGCTTTTTTCACGACCTACTCTACTTCAGAGTTTGCGGTTCGACCTTTTTTACTCAAAGATCAAAAACGCATGATGGAACAATTTTTAACATGGTCTACTCATGAAAATGAACACGTTCGCCGCCTTGCCAGTGAAGGCTGTCGTCCTCGCCTTCCTTGGGGAATATCTATTCCATCATTTAAACAAAACCCAAGGCCGGTGTTTCCCGTGTTAAATAACTTACTTCAAGATTCATCTTTGTATGTACGTAAAAGCGTCGCAAATAATTTAAATGATATTTCTAAAACGCATTCTGATCTTCTTTTAACTTTTACTGAGGCTAACCTTAATAAGCACCCACACACAGATTGGATTTTAAAACATGCATGTCGCACGCTATTGAAAAATGGCCATCCAAAAGTTCTACAGCTTTTTGGCTTTGACCAGAATCACCAAGTGACAATCTCAAATTTCCAACTTTCAGCTCCCGAAACAGCAATTGGAGACTCTTTAACTTTTCAATTTGATCTATATGGCGAAACAGAAGAGAAAATTCGTATTGAATATGCAGTAGATTATGTAAAATCACGGGGTAATCGCACAAGAAAAGTGTTTAAGCTAGCAGAGTTTCAAGTCAAAAAGCATTTATCTAAACACTATGAAAGAAAGCTTTCCTTTAAAAATCTATCTACGCGCACACACTATAGCGGGGTACACACCTTAACGATACTCATAAATGGTATTGAGATGAAATCTCTTGATTTTCATCTACAATAAAGAGTTTGGGACATAACAAAATGATGGCTTCTAAAAGACGAACACTAGCTGTTCCCATCTCTTTCCCGCAGGAGTCGAGTGCCCTACGCTCCATTCCACCCTGTTTCCAACATTGTTTTCACAATCATCCAAAAAACCTGAACGATTAAAAGTTATGAACTCTCAATCGTTCAGGTATAGTAAAGGCTGAACTACTTATGTCTCAGTCTCTTTCTTTTATTCTCCGCCTTCATAAACAAGCCAGTTTGAATCTGTAATTTGGGCGGATAAATTAATAATTCTATTTTTCACTCGACTTGCTTCAGCTCCTTGTAAAGGCGCTGGCTGATAGTTATTTCTTGAAGCTACTGATGAAATGCTAAATGGAATAACCTGAATTTCTTTTTTATCTGTTAGCTCTTCACCTTTCAAATGAAACGTTTGCTGAAAAACAAACGTATCTTTATCACTTGGATTGCGATTTCCACCAAACATAAAGTTTCCTAGACTATATACAATGAACTTCCCTTTATACTCTTCAATGCCTTGAACAACATGTGGATGATGTCCTAGAATTAAGTCTGCACCGTTATCGATCGTGTAGCGAGCTAGCTCTTGCTGAGTTTGTGTTGGCACAGGACTTTTTTCAATACCCCAATGGTAATGTACAATAACAATCTCTGAACCTTCTTTGCGTAAACGCTTTATGCCAGCCTTGACTTCTTTTTTGGCTGTTTCCACATTTGAATCCCAACCTTCATACCCAAGTGCACCAATCTTAACACCCTTAACCTCTGTTATGTACTCGTTATCATAACCAAAGTAACCGATATCATTTTCATCTAATGTTTTCATCGTATCCTCATACCCTTGATCTAGATAATCAAAAATATGATTATTTGCCAAGTTCACAGCTTCAATATTTCCTAACTTTAAGATATTAACGTAGGAAGGGTCCCCTTTAAAACGAAAGGTTTTTGCTGCTTTTTGCGTCGAGTTAGTTAACGTTGTTTCAAGATTAACGGTCGTAAAGTCATCGTTTTCAAATAAATCTTTAATATGTTCTACAAAGTAAGGTAGGCCATTTTTATCTGCTTCATGCGGAAACGACTGTTGATATGGAAAGCTTTCGTCTGTACCAATTGTAAAGTCTCCCGCTGCGCTAATTTTAATCGTTGTTTCTTTTTCATTCTTGAGGGCCGCTGCTTTTTTCTCTTTAGCTTCTTCCTTTTTAGGTTGTTCTTTTTCCGTTGAAGCAACGTTGTTACTTGCAGGTTCTGAACGATCCATATTGGCAACGACAAAATAGCCAATGAGAATCAAAGTTAGAATAGTAAAAATCCCTCTTTTTTTCATCCGCCGGTATTTCTGTTTTCTCCCTGTTCTTTCCTCCATCTGACCGATTCCCCTTTATACCATATTCCCCAAAAATCTATCATTTTTTTACAAAAAATGAATCTTTCTACCAACAGGATACTATAACCTTTTAGAAAAAACTAGGAATATATCAAAAAATCTAAATAAATGACTTTTTCAGATAAACTGTTTCTAAAAATTGATAGTTTCTCAATTGAAAACCATCTATGCATTATTTGTTATATATATAAATAATTATTTTAAATTCTTTTTCAAACGAAAGGGTCTGTTTTATCCCATTACGCTATACTAGAAAAATGAAAGGAGGATGTAAAATATGCCAAGAATTGAACTTTCTAGGGTTGGATTCACGCCTTTTCAACGGCTATTAGGTCACAATGTAGATATTATGAATAAATGGTGTGATTTAGGTGATGAGTTAGAAAGAACTCTTAGTCTATCAGCACAGCTAAAGGAAGAAGTAAGGCGCGTATTAGCTGAAAAAAATGGCTGCGCTTATTGTAAAGCAAAAGGTGCGCCAAATCGGAAACAACAAGATGAGAAAACCATGCTGGCGATTGCCTTTGCAGACGTTTTTTTAAAAGAAAAAGGAAGCGTTCCAGATACTGTCTTTGCCGTTTTAAAAGAGGCCTTTAGCGATAAGGAGATTAGCGAGCTTTGTGCTTTTATTTGTTTCACAACCGCTTCTCAATATTATGGAGCTATGCTAGACTTACAGCCATAAAAACTAACAGAGGTTGCATAATGCAACCTCTGTTAGTTTTTAAATGTTTGTTTTATATAACCTTTTCCATTTTTAATTTCTACCTTGGCGAAAGCACCGTTCACAAGCGTAAGCTGAGGAGGCATATGCCCAAAGTCAAGATCATATGCAATAGGTACTTCAAGCTCTTTTAAAAGGGCTTCATACACATCTTCAGCTGTATAGCCTCCGACTGGATGGTTAGCAGTGCTTCGACCAAAAAGTATACCGCTACAATAATCAAACCAACCTGCTAGCTTCATTTGAACGAGTGTACGCCTAAGGTCTGTAGCTGATAGCTCACAGTTTTCAAAATACCAAACGAGCTTTTCACCCTGTAAAAACCTCTGCTGAAAGCTTTTAACATCCCCACATGGTGTGCCAATTGCATGACGGATTACGTCGATACATCCACCAAGTAACCTTCCTTCAATCACAAGCTCTTTGTTCCCAACCATTTTCCACTCGGTAGGTTCGGTTAAATGAAAGACGCAAGGAGATGGATTACTGTGCTGCCATTCTTTTTGAAAATAAGTAGAAGAGTACTGCGTAATACTCTTTCCTTCTTCAAGTTGTAATACTCGTTCCCACATCTTGGTCGTCTCATCCCAGTACTCGCCTCGCAAATCGACTAAATTTGGACCATGAGCTGTTGCAATACCGGTGTTTATGGTTAACGCAAATAGGAATAAGCTTGTATCAGAATAGCCTAAAACCCACTTTGGCTTAATTTCTTGAAATAAAAAGTGCTCAAAAATTTCAATCAAAAGCTCCCCACCCCAAGGCGGAATAATTAAATTTATTTCTTCGTTTTTGAGCATACTCATCAATTCATAAGCTCGCACTTTACCTGAAGCAGACTTTGCTTTTACCTGCGTCCAAACAGTTTGACCGCATTGAACCTTGTACCCACGCTCCTCCATTTTGTCACAAGCTGATTGAAACATCTTATGTAAAGCGTCTGGAACCCCCGAAGAAGGAGCGGTTACACCTATGGTAGCGTCATGCTTTAAACGCGGAAATTGAATCATTACTAGCACTCCTTTATTTCTCTCAGCCGAATATGTATTGTTCATTATACCATAATTAACTTTAACTGGGTTATTTTATCTTTATTTTCCTTTTTTTAAAAATCCCTCTTGACTTAAGGAAAATCCATCCATTATAATCATCCGTAAGCATTGATAAGGACATGAATAACTTTTCATTTCTACTCAGAGACTAGGGCCTTTGGCTGCGAGCCCTTTAGAAACAAAGTTGATTTACCACCTTTGAGCTATTGCGGGGAAATGCTTTGCAGACTATCCGTAATCGGGAAATCCGTTATCGTTTTTGAGCACGACGCTTATTTGTCGTGAAACTAGGGTGGTACCACGACCGCACTCGTCCCTTCTTTTGGGATGAGTGCGTTTTTTTATTTAATTATTGGGAGGAAAAAACATGAGAAACGCAAAACTTGAAAAACAAAACCATCAGCAGTTAGGAAAAGAGCTTGAACTCTTTTTGACTCTGGAAGAAGCACCCGGCATGCCATTTTTCTTACCAAACGGCATGGCCATTCGAAACGAACTTGTTAACGATTGGAAACAAAAGCATATTCAAGCTGAATATGCGGAGATTCAAACACCCGTTATGATGAAGCAACATTTATGGGAACAATCTGGACACTGGGACCACTATCAAGAAAATATGTATTTTTCAAACGTAGATGAACAGAGCTATGCCCTAAAGCCAATGAACTGCCCCGGCGCAATTTTATTGTTTAACAGCAAACGTAGAAGCTACCGAGAGCTTCCGGTTCGTTATGCTGAACTTGGACTCGTACACAGACATGAACTATCTGGATCTTTAAACGGTTTGTTTCGCGTTCGCTCATTTACGCAGGATGACGCACACTTATTTGTTACGCCTGCTCAAATTGAAGCAGAGCTTAATGGTGTCTTAAAGCTGGTTCATGAATTTTATGAGCAGTTTGGCTTTGAGTATAAGATAGAACTTTCAACTCGTCCTGAAAAACACATGGGAGACTTAAGCATGTGGGAACAAGCGGAAGCGTCTCTTGAAAATGTCTTAAAAGCAAGAGGGTTAGCGTACGATATTAATAAAGGAGACGGAGCGTTCTACGGGCCTAAAATTGATTTTCATATTTTAGACTCCCTTGGCCGAAGCTGGCAGTGTGGAACAGTTCAACTGGATTTTCAAATGCCTGAAAAATTCGACTGCACATATATCGGAGAAGATAACAACCCTCATCGCCCAGTAATGATTCATCGCGCAATTTACGGTTCAATCGAGCGTTTTATGGGTATTTTAATCGAGCATTATGGTGGAGACTTCCCTCTTTGGCTTGCACCTGTTCAAGTGAAAATTCTGCCGATTGCTGATGCTCATATAGACTACGCAAATGAAGTTGCACAGCGCTTACGTCAGCATGGAAGACGGGTTGAAGTTGATAGCCGAAAAGAAAAGATTGGCCTTAAAATTAGGGAAGCCACGCTAAGAAAAGCTCCTTATATCGTAATTGTCGGCGATCAAGAAGTAGCGAATAGCAGCCTTGCCGTTCGAAAACGCTCAGATAATAGCCAGCACTCCCTAAGCTTTGATGATTTTTTATTCGAGCTTGCGCAAAATAGATAAGAAGGAAGCGCTCAATATAACTATACTGAGCGCTTCCTTTTTTAAAACAGCAGTTCAAGCTGACGGCTTTTAGTAGTAAACCCCATGTTTTCATAGAACTTTATTGCACGTTCGTTAAATTCCAACACGTTTAGTTCAATAGCATCTACTGATTTTTCTCTGCCGTATTTAACAATTTCATTCATTAATAGCTTACCAATTCCTTTGCTTTGATGATCCTCACTAATACCGATGCTTCGAATGAATAAAGTGCACCGGTTTTTTAAAATGGGATTAGTATCTCTTGCCTTTTTAAAATCAAGGATGACATATCCAACGACAGACTTCTCTCGATCTCGTACGACTAGTAATTCTGTTTCAGTCGATTCAAGCCATTGTTGATATTCACCACGGGACAAGGTTGAATCCTTCTTCTCATATAAATCAGGCCTTCCTTTAATATGAAGCTTCTGCACTTGATTTTTCAGCTCTGAAAATGATAAAAAATCACTTTCAACTGCCTTCATTACGGAATATAGATTCATAGATTTTTCTCCTTTATTTTATTTTCAAAAAATAATGTACGTAAACGAGATTACTGCCCAAACGTTTTGTAGGCTATTGCATATACTTCTAAAGAAAAAGGAGGTATTGTTATGTATCAAAACCAACACGTATACACTGAGCACGATTTTCGCAGACCTTATGGCAGACCAGGCGGCTTCGGTCGTCCATTTGGCAGACCATTCGGACGTCCTTTCGGAGGACCATTTATCTTTGGAGCTCCGTTCTTAGGAGGATTAGCTGGCGGATTACTTGCTAGCTCTCTTTACGGTGGCGGCTTCGGCCCATACCCTTATCCACCATACCCTTACTATCCACCATATGGTTACTATTATTAAGAAGACATGGCTTATGCCATGTCTTTTTTACCTATTAGTAAATTTATACTCCTAAAAAAACCGTTCCCATAATCATATATACAATAGGAAACAAGAACATAGCTATATTTCTAACAATTGCTCCTTTAGCAAAGCCACTTTCTTTTCTCTTATAGATAGATAGGGCTAGCCAAAAGCCAATGAAACTTAAGACTAGAGGGAAAAAAATGACGACTCCTTGAATTTTCTCAAAAGTAACAACTCCTAGAAAGAAGTTTATAATTATGAAAAGCGGAATAATAAATAATAGATACGAAACGAATAGAATGACTGGTTTATTCATAAGCCCTCCTCCTACAGTTCAACTACCTTCATTAATACCTCGTATCGCGTATATGGTGAAAATGAGGTTTTAAGTGCCTGCTTTGCTCCCTGAACTGCTTGATCAACGTGATGTTTTTCAGCAACTGATACCTTTGCAGCTGTTTCCTGCGTGTATTTATCAAGAACATTCATTTCCTTTTTGGTCTCACTCCATTCGCCATCTACATATAATCCATATTGCTTTACGCTTGCCGTATTTACCATGTCTCCCATTCACCCAAATGTTTATTATCTCGTTAATTCAATATCATAATGGTACTTATCACTACGAAACTTTGTGGTTGTAAATTCAATAAGCTTATCATCAAAACCAAAGCTCAACCTTGTCATTTCCAAGAGCGCTTCTCCCGCTCGAATGCCTAACAAATCAGCTTCGTAAATGATAAACGATAACCATCTGGTCTATGACTCACTCGGAAAATCGTTACTTCTCCAGCTTTTAAGCCAAAGTCCATTGCCAAGCCAATCTTTCTGTTAGGATGAACACCAGCTGTGGCTCCAGTATCTGGACGGGCTAACGAATAAGCACCAGCTCCACAGTGCCAAAATACAGCTGAATTTTTCCCTTCGTCAATGTGAACCAAGTCTCCCAAATACGGGGCGTTTCCTTTTGCTAATTCTCTTAAGATAAACATGGAAATTGATCCATCAATATCAGATTCACATGATGTTACCATTCCATCCTCTGTGAACTGAGACAGAGTTGAGCACGATCTACTTCTCCAACCCACTCTGACTTTGAATTAGTAATGCATTCTTTAAATGCTTTTTGCAAATCTATTTTCTTTAAAGTAACACCAAGTGCTTGATGCAGCTCATCTTCATCAGCTTGTGAGAAGAAGAAACCAGGTGGAATTCATGCGCTTTTTAATCTATGTATTGATGTTTTTATTTTCATTCATTTCATTACAAAAATAAACCGTACATCCAATATTATCTTTATGATCTTTTACCAGCGTATCTTTAGAAAATGAGTGAATCGAACGATAAATAAGCCAATCTCCAGCACCACCCCCTACTAATAATGTTGAGATTGCTACTAGCATGCCGTTGCCAACTACCAATCCGATAATGAGCGGAACAAATCCTGTAAGAAGTACAGGCAGCAACAGTGCCATGCGAAAAGCACGCATTGAAATGGGGACCTTACAGTGTGCGTAACAAACCATATACTTCCAAATAAAACCAAACTTTAAATCTGTTAGCTTGACCTTCCCAAACCACAAAAAACCAACTCCATGAAGCAGTTCATGAAGAAAAATTAATAGAAAATAAAAACCGATAAACTTAAGCAGGGACATAAGAGTAATGGTAAACTCTACCCCCCAGAACCATGTGTAAACAACCGTACTAAGCAATACAATTCCTATTGTGTAATAAGAGGCTTTTCTATTAACATCCTTAGGATCTAAAACGATTGAAACTTCCTTCCCCAAAAAATTCACACCTTTCCATTTAACAACAATAAAAACGTATATAAGAACTTATTTTCAGCATAATGAATCCTTGGTGAAAGACTGCATATGATATAGCAAGTCCATATTAAGGAGGTGTCTCTAATAGAAAGCTGGTTAAACGTTATTGCCAATGTAGTTTTTCCAATTGCGGTCGCTTTTTATTTACTCATTAAAAGATTGATAATTTCACAAAGATTATCAACCGTATTGCCACTATCATTGAAGAGCAAAAAAAGGACGAGCAGTAAAACGTACAAGCTTTCCATTTTCAAATATTCAAAGAAACTGCCAACTAGATTATGATACTAGGTGGCATCTTTTTTAATTTCCTTGAAAAGTAGTTTGTACATCTCCCACCCCTGGAAGAGCAGATAAAATGACTTGATCTCCGTGATAGGTTAAAACATCTAAGTCGCCATCTAGCCATAGTGGAGCATCTAAGTCAAAGTAATGAACATTTGGATGTGCTGCTGCAAAGTGTGCTGCCGCTCCTACAGAAAAACAAGGTTCCATCATGCTACCAATCATACAACCCACACCGTTTGCTTCTGCAATACTCGCAATTTTCCATGCTTCGTTTATTCCCCCGCACTTCATAAGCTTAATATTTAATAAATCTACATAGCGCCCTGCGACAAGCTTTAACGCGTCCTTTACTGAAAACAAGCTTTCATCTGCCATAATAAGTGTAGAAACCCGATTAGTTACAAACTTTAGGCCATCTAAATCATAGGAAGGAACTGGCTGTTCAATAAACTCAATGTTAAACCTGAATTATTCATAGCTAACTAAAATCATTTCGTTTTTCAACTTTTGATCACGATGGTTTAAATTT
>NZ_JBXDLD010000091.1:0-87206 GCF_056820425.1 Priestia sp. KCTC 13724
CGTATCATACCAAGAGGGCTCTTTTTTGTTCAAGTCCCCGAAAATCCTTCTAACAGGAATGCTCCTTATTAAAAGTCTTTATCTTTACAATACTAGAATTACAGAAAAAAAGACAGCAGACATTCTGTTCACTATTCTTTAAGAGAATTTTTATAAAAAGGTAATTTTTCATCGTTTTTTCACTTTTCTCTTATATAGTAAAGACAGTACTTTTTTTTATAGATATGCCCCTTTTCACTCGTCTCTTGTAGACGAGCTTTTTTATGTTCTAAAATATGGCTAATATAGAAAAGGTATCGGACTAAAATCCAATACCCTTTTCGTTACGAATTTATAATCCCAAGTCTTCAATTTGTTTAACGATGCTTGAGATGTCTTGAATGGATTGAAAGAGCTCCGTATTTTCAAGCGCTGCAGGATCCAACTTTCCACCCTCTATGTTTTCTAGATACGTATTGATTCCGGCTAGCGCTTTCTCATTTTGCTCTAGTACCTGGTTGTGTAAGTCAGCTGCTAATTCAGGGGCATTGAGCTCATTGAAGCTTTCAATTTCTCCTTTCATGTCTTCTAGTTTCGTTTCAAATTCCGCTGCGGCTTTTGAATCTGTAATGGCTTGCTGTGCTAATTCGGGTGCTTCTTCAGCAAATGTTTTTGCCTCCTGTACATAGTCTGTCGCTTCGTTTACGTATGTGAGTGCGTCATTTGCTCCTTCCAGCATTGAACAGCCACCTAATGCAAAAGACGTGCTGGCTAGGATTCCTATCAACCATTTTTTCATTTGTTTTCCTCCCAGAAATTTATTTTCAACCTTTTAAGGTAGAAACCAATAAAAAAACCATCTTCACAATGTTTTTTGTAAAGATGGTTAAAATGACCTTTACCAAAAAACATTTGGCAAAGGTCTCGCTAACAATATTACATATTGCCAACAAAGCCGGAGAGATTCTCTCGGAATGACAACCTTGCTGTAGCAGCTACTCCCCTTTGGGAATTCCGTATAAATTTCTAACATCATTCTACCTTATTTATAAGAAACGCGTCAATTCTCACGAAGGAATGGTTTTTCCATTTAGATAATCAATGGTAGAATAAGAGAATCATAATGATAAGGGAGAGAACGTCTTGTCTGGACAGTCTAAAATACTCGCGTTTGTGGATATTGAAACAACCGGCTTAAGTCCCGCTAGTTGTGAAATGATTGAACTTGGAATTTTACTTTATGAATACGACGAACAGCTCCAAACCCTCACGGAGCTAGACCGCTATAATGGATTTGAAATGCCGACATACCCAATTTATCCTCATATTACTCGGCTAACTGGGATTACAAATGAAATGGTGGAAGGTCAAAGATTTAATGATGAAAAAGTGATCGAGTTGTTTAAGCAAGCTGATGGTATTATTGCGCACAATGCTTCTTTTGACCGTAGCTTTTTACTAAAGCGCTATTCCTTTTTACAAGACCTGAAATGGCACTGCTCGATGAGATCAGTAAAATGGAAAGAATACGGATTTGTCAATAAAAAGCTAACAACGCTCTTAGATGCACATGGAATTTCTAGAGAACATGCTCACCGTGCGATGGATGATATTGAAGCAACTGCTTTCTTGTTACAAAAAACCAATCCAGAGGGTAATATGTATTTAACCGAAGTTTTAAAGAAAGCCATGGGCAAACCAAAATCTGTTGTGAAACGATAAAAAGCATCTCATTTAGCTGAGATGCTTTTTTGTACTAAAAATGGGTTTTTCCATTCCATTAGCGTTCCGTAGTTACAAGACTCTTCATCTTCTAAATAGTTCTCTATCACTTTAAGCGGTGTTCGACCACAGCGCAGCAAAAATGTAATAACAGGATCTTGAATGGTACCTTTTGAAATTTCTTGGATATATTGCTCTGGCGTTAGCTTATCCTGATATAGGTGATAAGCAGGCATCCTCCCTCCACCTATTAGCCGGTCTAGTTTCAGATGATACTCGAAGTTTCATAGGTTCCTCCTTCCCAAACTTATTTGTCTATTTTTTTCTTTTAGTAAAAAAGATCTGCTAGCTCTCGGTAAATGGCCACAATATCGTCTATTTTCATTCGCACTAAGCCGCTTGAGGAAGGAGCCACGAAGTCAATTGTCCCTTCAATAACCGAAACCTCTTGAATTCCCCAAGGAACGTTTCTGCGTTTGCTGTATTGTTCGTAGACACCTTTTCCGACGAAGCAAACGACTTTTGGTTGATAAGTACGAATTTTATGAGCGAGCTGCTTTCGTCCTTCTTCATATTCTTCTTTCGTAATTTCCGCTGCCGCTTTTGTAGGACGATCTACAATATTCGTAAGACCATAACCAAGATCTAGTAAATCTACATCCTCTTCAGGCTTATAAAGTCGTGGTGTTAATCCGGACTTGTATAAAATACTCCAAAATCGATTGCGAGGATGTGCAAAGTGATAGCCTGTTTCACTTGATCGAATACTTGGATTAAAACCGACAAATAGAATTCTTAAGTCTTTCTTAATGCAATCTTGTACCAAATCCATGCCGTACCTCCTAAAAAAATCATCCATCTAGTATGAATGATTTTTTAGAAAATTATACGTTAAATACGAACAACGCGTCCGTTAAATTTTTTCTTCCAATAGCCTTGGGTCATATCAGCAATGCCGACGCCTTTACTTTGAGCACCAATGAATTTTCCATTTCCTACATAAATGCCAACATGTCCATCTGTTTTATATGTGTTAAAAAAGACAAGGTCGCCTGGCTGCATTTGTGAAGCGGAAATTTGTGTACCAGCATGCTTTAATGTTTCAGTGCTTACATAGCCGCGAGGTCCTAGCTCAACGCCGACTTGTGAATATGCCCAGTGTACAAACGATGAGCAATCAAAGAATCCGCGGTTGATATCCGCTTGGGTACGACCTCCACCAAATACGTATGCAGAATTACCAATCCATTTATTCCCAACCGTTGCGACATTAGAATGAGATGCAGCAGGAGCTGATTTAGCCGCTGGTGCTTCAACAGTAGCTTTTGATGTAGCTTTCGTACTTTCATTGTCTTGAGCAGGAGCTGCTTTTTCAGCAATAGATTGACTTGAAGCTGTAGCTACCTGCTGCTCAGCTTTTTCAGCTGCTTCTTTTTGTTCTTGCTCTCTTTGTTTTTTAGCTGCAATGCTGTCTGTTAACGTTTGTTCTTGCGTTGATAAATCTGTTTCTTGTTCCGTTAAAGATGCTACTTGCTGTGCATTTTCTGATTTTTTTTCATTTAACTGAGCAGCAAGGGTTTCTTGCTCCGCTTTTTGCTCCGCTAAATATTCATTAATACCCTTTAGCTCTTCTTTCATCGCTTCAAGATCTTTTAGTTTACCTTTTACAGAAGACTGTTTCTGTGCTACTTCATCTTGCATCTCTTTAGTTTCTTTTAGAATATCACGGTCTGCGCTAATGATTGTTGACACAGCTACCGAGCGGTCAACGAAATCCGAAAAGCTTTGTGAACCAAGAAGCACTTGAACATAATCAACGCTGCCTCCAGCTTCTTGAAGTGCTTTTGCACGCTGAGCCAAAACTTGATTGCGCTCTTCTAGCTTTTCATTTAGCGTATCGATGTCTTTTTGAAGGATGTCTATTTTTTCAGTTGTCTGCTTAATGCTGTCTTCTGTATCCGTTACTTTCTTTTCGTTTTCCTTAGCTGCTAATTTTAAACGCTCCAACTGAGCTGATAAGCTGCTTTGTTCTTTTTCTAAACGCTTCTTTTCTTCATTTGCGCTTGAAATTTTCCCTTGTAGTTCTTCACGCTCTTGTTGAATCGTCGTTTTTTGGTTTTCCATTTCATTTATCGTTGAGGCAAATGCTTCAGTTGAAAACACGCTTGATAGTCCTAAAACAACCGCTGCATTGGCAAAAATAGCTTTTTTATTCACTTTAAATTCCTCCATTACTTCATCTGTCTAATCCTCTATGTATATATCGAACTATTATTGTCGAAAAATAGCTAAAAATAGTCTTTTACTACGAAAATTATACCACGATGTATTTATATGAAATATTACAATTTCATTTCATAATTGGAAGACTTAGTGAAATAGAAGAAAAAAATAGCACGCAAACGCGTACTATTTTCCTGATTACTTCTCTATAGTTTGCTGATAGTATTGCTCTAGAGCTACAATCGCGCTCCCCATTCGTTCCTGAAGCGGAACTACCACGCGCTTCACGCCTTGATCATTTAACGCAGCAGCCGTTACTTTTCCAACTGATAACGCCACAACGTCTGTCTCAAATGCTTCTAAAACCTCTTGTTCTTTTCCTTTTTCGCGCGCAAACGAAAAAAGGTTACGAGGCTGAGGAGCGCTTGTAAAGTTGACTGCGTCTACCTTCCTAGTTAGTATTTCATCTAACAGTTGCTCCATCACGTCAGTTTGAGGAGGAATGTGCTTATAAGGAAGAATATCTTTGGCCTTGGCGTTTTGATCATTTAAAAAGGTCATTAATGCAGGCGCAGGATCTCCATGAAGCTGAAGCGCAACTTTACATCCATCAAATGAGTGACTCTTTAACTCTCGCACCAGACCAGCTGTACTGCCATCATCATCGCGAACCGTTGGTGTAAGGCCTATCTTTTTTAGCATATTAATGGTTTTATAGCCACGAGCCCCGATTTTAGCGCTCTTTAATGCCGCTAGGAATTCAGAAGCTAGCCCCATTTTATCAGCGGTATTGTATAAGATTTCTGTACCAATACCCGTAGTGAAAATAAACCAGTCGTACGTACCTTGAACAAGATCTTTTACGTCTTCTTCAAGATGAGTGTCATCTAAAAAAATTGTTCCTTGTGCCGGTCGAATAAGAGCCGTCCCACCTAAGTTTTCTACGATTTTTTTAATGTCCTCTACTTTTCGCTGACCAGCAAGGGCGACTCGTTTTCCTTCTAATCGTCTCATTGTAAACTCCTCCGTTTATGTAAATTACTGCGCAAATGGAGATGTGTGTTGAGGAATATATCCTAATTTCACTGAAATCTCCGCTGCTGCCGTTGTTACTTTTTTAATTAAAAATGGCATTCTTTCTTCATGAAAATGTGCATCAATTCCTGCAACGCTAATTCCCGCTACAATTTCTCCTTTATGGTTAAAGATTGGAGCTGAAACAGCTGTTGTATAATCTTCAAGCTCAGAATGGCTAATTGTATAGCCGTTTACACGTGCTTTATGAAGCTCTTCATTTAATTTTTCTTTGTCGGTAATTGTGCCTATGCCTATTGGTTTTAAATCGGTTACCTCTAAATAGCGCTGCTGCTCTTCAGATGATAAAAAAGATAAAATAATGCGAGAACAAGCACCAGCATAAAGCGGCGATTTTCGTCCAATCGATGTATAAAGACGTACGGGGTGCACGGCTTCAATCTTTTCAATATACATCGCTTCATCTCCATCGCGAACGATCAGATTAACGGCTTCTTCTACTTCATCGCGAAGCGCTTGCATAATCGGCAGCGCAAGCCCTCTAACATCTAGTCGATCGGCTACAAGCTGACCAAACTGCAAAAAAAGAAGCCCAAGCTCATAGTGGCCATATGGATTTTTCGTTAAAAAACCCATTTCTTCTAAGGATCCAAGCATTCGGTGCAGCGATGTTTTAGGGATATTTGTCTTATTCACTAACTCATTGAATGTAAGGCGAGGGTGATCAATGAACAGCGTTAGAATGCTCATCGATTTCACAACCGTTTTATTTTTATCCTGCATACTCACGCTCTCCTTTAATTTGAACATATTTTCACAATCTTTGTTTTATTATACAACAAACTAGCGGAAAGTACCTTATTTTAGGATGTTTTTTCGCCTTTAATTAGACATAAAAATAAAGAAAGCACCCTATATAAAGGCGCCTTCTGTTATTACTTATAAAGTTGTTGCTACCTGCTCTGGCTGAATCTCATATATTTCTAAAAACTTCGTTGTAAAATCTCCTTCTAAAAATTTCTCATGTTCTAGAAGGGATAAGTGAAACGGTATGGTTGTTTGCACTCCTTTAATATAAAATTCGCTGAGTGCACGCTTCATGCGCTGAATAGCTTCCGTACGATTTTTTCCGTAAACAATCACTTTAGCAATCATCGAATCATAAAAAGGTGGAATTGTATAACCTGCATATACTGCGCTATCTATGCGTACCCCAAACCCTCCAGGTGGAATGTACTCTGTTACTGTTCCCGGTGAAGGCATAAAATCACGCCAAGGATCTTCCGCATTTATGCGACACTCAATTGCGCATCCAGAAAAAGTAGTGTCTTCTTGCGTGAAGGATAGCGGATAACCTGCTGCTGCTAAAACTTGCTCTTTAATCAAATCTACCCCTGTTACTAACTCTGTTACTAACTCTGTTACTGGGTGCTCAACTTGAATACGCGTATTCATTTCCATAAAATAAAACGCACCGTATTTATCCAGTAAAAATTCAACCGTACCTACACCATAGTAGTTCACTGCTTTTGCAGCTTTCACAGCAGCATCTCCCATCTCATCCCGGAGCTTTTCGCTAAGCGCTGGTGACGGTGACTCTTCGATAAGCTTTTGATGACGCCTTTGGATGGAGCAGTCTCGTTCTCCTAAGTGAACAACGTGTCCATGCTTGTCCGCTAAAATTTGAATTTCAACATGACGCGGGTCTTCAATAAACTTTTCCAAGTACACGCCTTTGTCTCCAAACGCTTTTTCCGCTTCTTGCTGAGCTTGACGAACTGCTTTGTGAAGCTCTTCTTCATTAAAAGCCGTGCGCATTCCTTTACCGCCTCCACCAGCGGATGCCTTTACAATGACAGGGTAGCCAATTTCTTTTGCAATCGCAGCAGCTTCTGTACTACTTTTAATTAAACCGTCGCTTCCTGGTACAATTGGTACGTTTGCTCGCTTCATGGTATCACGAGCTTTTGCTTTAGCTCCCATATCTAAGATAGCCTGAGATGAAGGACCAATAAACGTTATCCCATACTCTAGACAAGCATCTGCAAACTGTGCACTTTCAGATAAAAAACCATACCCAGGATGAATCGCATCTGCATGTGACACGTCCGCTGCGCTGATGATGCTTTTACTATTTAAGTAGCTATCTTTAGGACTTTTCCCACCGATGCAGTATGCTTCATCAGCCATCTGTACATGAAGTGCATCGCGGTCTCCAGTAGAATACACAGCTACGGTTTTGATGCCAAGTTCCTTACATGCACGAATCACACGAACAGCAATTTCTCCTCTGTTAGCAATCAACACTTTTTTAAACATCGTCTCACTCCTTATTAGCGCTTATTGTTTGATTAAAAATAGAGGTTGGTCGTATTCAACAATATCGCCGTCTTTCACAAGAACCTCTATAATTTCTCCTTCAATTCCCGCTTCTACCTCATTAAAAAGCTTCATTGCTTCTACAGTACAGACGATATCATTAGCACGAACTCTATCACCTTCCGATACAAAAGGTGAAGCTCCTTGTTCAGGAGAGGAGTAGAAGGTTCCGACCATAGGAGAACGTACTTCGCAGACCGCTTTTGATGGCTCCTCATTTTTTAATGGAGGTGTGAGTTCTACCTCATTGTTTTTACTAGGCGTTAACACTTTTGTTGCTTCTTCCGTTAGTGTTTTATCAAGAACAATCACTGTTCCATCGTGTTCCACATGTAGCTTTTGAATGCCACCTTCATTCATTAAAGCTATAACCTCTTTTAATTCTGCAGTATTAATCATCCTTTTCTCCCCTTTCGTTTTTTAAGCTTCTTTTTGATAAAGTGCAATTGAACACGCTAACTGCTTCATAGTTTTTTCGTTTTCTAAATAAATTTGTTCAGCTTCTTCTAGGGTAATATATTGAAAATAAATGCTTTCTCCAGGCTTCACCTGAGCTAGAACTGGTAAGTCAGCCGTGATAACCTGAGCCATTTTTGGATAGCCACCCGTGGTTTGTCGATCTGCTAATAGAATGATTGGATTTCCGTCTGGCGGTACTTGAATAGATCCATTCGTTACGGCTTCTGATAGCAACTCTACTTTTTCAGTAAGTACCATTTCAGGACCAGCAATTCGATAGCCCATACGATCTGATTGAGTACTAACTTTAAAGGCTTGTTCACTAAAGGCTTGTTGACTTTCTTTAGTAAACAAATCAAATTGACTGCCTTTTATTACACGGATAATCGGCTTTTTTTCAAACGGTAAGCGTTCGTGAAAATTCACGTACCAGTTTGGCATATGTACACGGCTTGCCAACTTTACATGCTGATGTTGAGAACCCGTGAATTTAATTACATCGTTTGCCTGTAAAGCGCGCCCTTTGAAACCACCTAACTCGCCGCGTAAATAGGTACTTTTACTATTCATAACAGGAGATAGTAAAAAACCACCCTTTACTGCCAAATAAGCTCGACATCCTTTTTTACATGGTCCAAATTGAAGGGTACTTCCTTTTGACACGTAGATTGGTTTCCACATATGAACGGGTTCATTGTTAATGCTCGGTGCTAAATCACCTCCAGTGATAGCGATTACACAATCCTTTTCAAATTCAATTGTTGGACCCATTAAAGTCATTTCTAAGCAAGCCTCTTTTTCATCGTTCGCAACTAATAGATTTGCTACGCGCAAAGAATACGTATCCATAGCTCCGCTCACTAAGACACCGTGTTTTTGGAAGCCAGTTCGTCCTAAGTCTTGTATAGTCGTGAGTAAACCTGGCTTTAAGACCTTTATGCTCATGCTTATCTCTCCTTTGTAAATTTTAAAAATTCATGCTCTGTAATAGGGATGAATTTGACGATATTACCTGCTTCAAGTAAGCTAGGTGGATTTTGCTCTGGTAAAAATAAAGGCTTTGGCGTTTGACCAATCAACTGCCATCCTCCAGGCGTAGAGATGGGATAAACGCCTGTTTGCATTCCAGCAATCCCAACAGACCCTTTTGGAATGCTGGCGCGAGGAGACGACCTTCTCGGTGCCTTGATTTTCTCTGACATACCGCCTAAGAATGGAAATCCAGGCGCAAATCCAACCATATATACGAGGTATTCACCACTTGAGTGGATGGATATAACTTCATCAGGCGTCAAGCCATTGATCTTCGCTACATCTTGTAAATCGGGTCCATATTCGCCACCGTAGCAAACCGGAATTTCTACAGTATGAGATGGTTGATTTTTATGGTGCGTTAAACTAGCAAGCTTTTTCTCTATTAGAGCTGAAACAATTTTAAAAGGAGATATTAAAGATGAATCTTTGCCTTGATATGTTTGATAGACAATAAGCGGGTCGTAAAAAATCGTTAGGTTTGTAAATGCAGGGACACTCTCGACAAACCCTTCAAACGGTGTATCTTCAAGCATATTCATAAGCGCCATGATTTGTTTATGAGTACTAATGCTCATTTCTGAACCAAATGTTACAACCACAGCCGAATCTCCAAGTGGGGTCAGCTCTGCAATTGTTTTCTTGTTATCTACTGCTTTAATCATGTCTTTCACCTCGTTTATAAAATTCCAAGTTCATCATCACGTATATCGGTAATGAGCATGTGCCCTGGAGCATGCGTAATCATAATAGACGGTTTAACCTCCATCGCAACAGCTTGTGGAGTAACTCCACAGGCCCAAAAAACAGGCACTTCACCTTCGTGAATGGTCACTGCATCACCAAAATCAGGATGATCAATTTGTTGGATACCGATTTCTTTTGGACTACCAATATGAAGAGGACTTCCATGAACGGAAGGAAAGCGCGAGGTAACCTGCACCGCGCGAGGTACGTCTCGAGAAGGCATAGGACGCATACTTACAACCGTTACGCCTTTAAATAAGCCAGCTGATTTACATTCAATATTGGTTTTGTACATCGGGACATTACATTTCTCCTCAATGTGTCGGATAGGTATACCATTATTTAACAAGGCGTCTTCAAACGTAAAGCTGCAACCAATCAAGAAACCTACCATATCTTCTTCCCAAAGCGATGTAATATCCGTTATTTCTTCCGTTAATACACCTTCTCGATATACGCGGTACTTAGGTAAATCTGTACGAATATCTGCTCCTTTTGCAACGGTTAAATACGGTGATCCAACCTCTGTTACGTCTAATAATGGACACGACTTTGGGTTACGCTGACAAAATAGTAAAAAGTCATACGCATGTTCTTGTTTTAAGATTGCTAGATTTGCTTGGGCGTATCCATTCGCCATCCCTGCTGTTGGTCCAGTAATTTTCATTTCACGAATAAGCTTACGAATTTTTTCAGGTGTTTCAGTTGCGTAACTCATATTTGGTCTCCTTTCAACAATACGGAGGTGAATAAAATAATCCACCTCCAGCTCAGTTATTTAAATAATAAAGGCAGTTGATCAATTAATGTATATCCCCCCATTAACGCCATCACGATAACCACAAGGCTACCCGAGATCGTTAACCAAAGAGGGTGTTTATAATCTCCTACAATATCTTTTCGGTAAGCAGCAACTAAGAGCGTTCCAAGAGCAATTGGTAAAATCAATCCATTTATTGCGCCAACTAACAGCAATACTTTAACTGGCTTTCCAATGACTACAAAACATAGTGTTGACATAATAATGAAGCTGATAATTACCCAGTTATGATGCTGCTCTAAGCGTTTGCTAAATGTACGAATGAACGATACGGATGTGTAAGCAGCTCCAATAACAGACGTAATTGCAGCTGACCACATAACAACTCCGAAAATTTTATAGCCAATATTTCCTGCCGCTAGCTGAAAGACTGAAGCGGGTGGATTGCTTGCATCTATTTGAAGCCCTTGTGATACAACGCCAAGAACTGCTAAAAAGAGCGCAATACGCATAACAGACGTGATTAAAATTCCTACAACAGAACTCTTTGTCACTTGTGGTAGTGCATCAACACCTTTTATTCCTGCATCTAATAGGCGGTGACCTCCAGCGAACGTAATATAGCCACCTACCGTTCCACCCACTAACGTGACAATAGCAACAATATCAATCGTATCCGGCATTACTGTTTTTACTACAGCTTCTCCAACAGGAGGTGCCGTTTTAAACGCTACAAAAAACATTAAACCAATCATGACAAAGCCTGCGTACTGTGTGAAACGATCCATGGCCTTTCCAGCTTCTTTAATTAAAAAGATTGCCACTGCAATGATTGCACTTACAATTGCACCGTATTCAGGTGCGATACCAAACAAAGCATTTAATCCTAATCCAGCTCCTGCAATGTTTCCTACGTTAAAAGCAAGGCCACCCATAACAATTAGCCCAGCGATGACATAACCGAGGCCTGGCAACACCATGTTCGCAATATCTTGTCCTCTTTTTTCGGATACAGCGATAATTCGCCAAACGTTGGTTTGTGCAAAGATATCTAAAATAATTGATACTAAAATAACAAATCCAAAACTAGCTGCTAACGTTTGAGTAAAAACAGTAGTTTGAGTTAGAAACCCAGGACCAATAGCAGACGTGGCCATTAAGAAGGCGGCCCCCATCATGAGCGTCCAGTTAAGCTTAGGTACTGGCGACAGTTGCTGTTTTTTTGATTGTTTTATTGGCTCCATAATTAATTCTCCTCTCGATTAGCGGCATGATACGGCGACGCGTGTAATATCTGCTTGCTTAAAGGCTGTGTTAAGTGCATGAGCAAACTGCAAGGCATGTGTTCCGTCTCCATGAATGCAAACTGTATCTGCTTGAATCGGCACTGTTGTTCCTTGTTGAGACTGTACTTCTTTTCGCTCAATCATTCCAATAACTTGATTAATTGCTACTTCATCTTCTTCGATTAAAGCACCTTTCATTGTTCGAAGAGTTAAAGAACCATCTTCTTGATATGTACGATCAGCAAATACTTCATTTGCTGTTTGAAGCCCTATTTCTTTTCCTGCTTTTATGAGTTCACTTCCAGATAAGCCGAATAAAATAAGTTCTGGATTTACTGCATATACGGCTTCAGCAATTGCTTTTGATAATGCAGCATCTTTCGCCGCCATATTATAGAGAGCACCGTGTGGCTTTACATGCTGCATAGTACCTCCTTCCGCCTTTACAAATCCGTAGAGTGCACCAATTTGATATACGACTAAATCATACGCTTCACTAGGACTAATTTGAATATTCCGACGTCCAAACCCGCGTAAATCCTGCAAACCAGGATGAGCGCCAATAGCTACATCATGGTGCAAGGCAAGTTTTACGGTTTCTCGCATGACGGTTGGATCTCCAGCATGAAAGCCACACGCGATATTAGCCGAAGAAACAAACTTTAAAATCTCTCTATCATTTCCAATCTTATAAACGCCATAACTTTCACCTAAATCACAGTTCACGTCAATTCGTTTCATTTCTTCATCCCCTTATCTATCTTGTTGTACCGAAAAATGGAACTTAAATTCCGTTTTTCGGTTAAATTGATTTTATCATTTAAATGTCTGATACACAAGATAGTTGTCAGAACATTTAATATATTAGGTCAATTCTATTAATTGAAAGGTTTCTAGATAGGTATTTCACTGCAGGAAAAAAGAATCTCGAAATCCAAGGTTTTCTAAGTCATAATTCAAAAGGTAGTCTTTTTTACAAATGGATAGGAGGAAGAGAATGAAAAAGCATCAACTAATTGCTGCATCTATTGTAGGTATCAGCTTACTTTGGACCACCCCTACTGAGTTCAAAGCAGCGGAAATGGATACTACTAAAGTGGTGAAGACGGCTGCTGAATTATCAGGAATCGACTATGTAAGCGGTGGTGAAACAAAATCAGAAGGATTCGATAGCTCAGGGTTCATTTACTATGTAGTAGAAACGGCTTTAAATGTAGATATGCCGCGCACGTTAGAAGGGCAAGGTGAGTTAGGAACAGAAGTGAATAAAAGTGATTTAACAACCGGAGATCTGTTATTCTTCTCTACAAGCTCATCTACCATTACAAGCGCTGCAATCTATATTGGAGATGGAGAGATGATTTTCCCTTCTACTTCAAAAGGTGAAGTGGTTAAAGAAAGTTTCAAAGATAGTTCATTTTGGAATGAACATTTTATCAAAGCGAAAAGACTCAGTGCCTCTACCTTTTCATTTCCAGACTATAAAATTGTCTCGGAGAGTCGAGAGCAGCTAGGCGTTTCGTATCAATTTGGAGAAGAACGTCCAGAAGTTGGTTTTGATTGTTCGGGCTTTATTCAATATGTATTCAAAGAAGCATATAACGTAGCGCTCCCACGTTCTACGGATCAACAGTGGAACTTTGGTACATACGTTAAAAAAGAAGACCTACAAGTCGGAGACGTTGTCTTTTTTGAAGATACATACCGCAGCGGAATTTCGCACGCAGGTGTTTACATTGGTAAAAACCGTATAATGTGTATCTGTTACGACTGTTTCAAATGTAATCATGCTGTTAACTTTCCTTTCGTATATATGCTTAGTTCCACAAATGTTGTTGATTAAAATAAGATGTAATTTCTTGAAAGGATGCTACTTTTACGTGCGGAACGTTCTTTTCATCTAACAAATCTTGAAGAGCAGCTTTTGCAAACGTGATGTCTGCGCAAGCCGCTGGGTGTGAGTCTGGTTCACTATCACCGGCAAAATAGACCTGCTCATATTTTTTCTTGAAATCCTGAATAACTAACGATTTATCAATTCCGTAACGCTCAGAATAGCTCCAGTGCTTAGGATCAATTTGCAAGTGAACATTTTTTTCATGGAACACACCGGTATTTGAAAGTACTTCCACATTCTCTACACCATGCTTCTTCAGAAGAGGTCGAATATAGTAATCTGAACCTGCGCTTAAAACATAAAAATCTCCTCCTCTTTTTTGTACTTCTTGAATAAAAGCAGGAACTCCAGGATCAATTTCAATTCCATCAATGTCTTGTAAAATGACGTCCTCTGTTTGGTTAATTGAGCTGAAGACAGTTGACAAAAAGTCAATGTCCTTCAGCTTACCTGACTTCCATTCTTTATATAGCTTTCTACCTTCAGGAAAATGTTTTTCAATCACAATCCAATAAAAATCCTTTTGTGAAATGGTACCATCAAAATCTGATACAAAAGCAAAGCGTTTCATTTTATCTTCCTTTCATGTGAGCTACATCTCTAAAAGTTCTCGCAGTTCCTCTTCCGATAGACTTGTTAGCATCGTTTCACCCGGTTGAATTACCTGGCTAATCAACTCTCTTTTCTTCTGCTGCATCTCATAGATTTTTTCTTCAATCGTTCCTTGCGCAATTAAGCGAATTACTTGTACAACATTCTTTTGACCAAGGCGATGGGCTCGTCCGGCAGCCTGTTCTTCAACCGCTGGGTTCCACCATAAATCATATAGAATTACGGTATCTGCACCCGTTAAATTCAGCCCTGTCCCACCAGCTTTTAACGAGATTAGAAAAATATCATGCTCGCCTTTATTAAAACGGTTGGCCATCTCTACTCGGTCTTTTCCATCTGTTTGGCCATCCAAATAGAAAAAGGAAATGTTCTGTTCTGCAAGCTTTTCTCTAATGATATGAAGCATGCTCGTGAACTGTGAAAAAATTAGCATCCGCTTTCCGTTAGCTAATGCTTGATGAACGGTTTCAAGTAGCTGTTCCAACTTGCTGGACTCAGCTTCGTAGTTTTCAATAAAGAGAGCTGGATGACAGCAAATTTGACGTAAACGCGTTAAGCCAGCTAAAATCTTCATACGGTTTCGCTGAAAATCTTCTGTAGTTAACGAGCTTTTTAATTGCTCTAAATATCCAACGTACAGCTCTTTTTGTTCTTTTGACAGCTCTGAGCGCTGCGTTGTTTCAATTTTATCAGGAAGTTCTTTTAGAACGTCCTTTTTCACGCGACGGAGAATAAACGGGCGCACTAATTTGCTAATCCGCTCTGAGGTCATCTTTTTAAACCCTTGCTGACTTGGTAACAACCCAGGTAATATCGTTTGAAAAATAGACCATAGCTCTTCAAGTGAGTTCTCTATCGGTGTACCGCTTAATGCAAATCGCTTTGGAGCAGATATTGCCCGCACCGCTGCTGCCGCTTTCGTAGCATAGTTTTTAATCGTTTGAGCTTCATCTAAAATTAGAGCATGAAACTCTCTTTCTTTATATAACGACATATCCTGTCTAAGCGTTGGGTAAGACGTAATAAAAATATCTGCGTTCTCTTGAAGCAAATCGCTTCTCTCTTTTGGAGTTCCAGCAATCGTGTGCACCTTTAAAGAAGGCGCGAATTTCTCAAATTCATTCTTCCAGTTGTAAACTAAAGAAGCTGGTACAACAATTAAAGATGGATGCAATACAGCGTCTTGTTCTTTTTCTGAAAGTAAATAAGCAATGGTTTGAAGCGTCTTTCCAAGCCCCATATCATCAGCCAGTATACCGCCTAATGAATAGGTTGATAAAGATTTAAACCACCGAAATCCCGTATACTGATAGTCTCGAAGCTCTGCATGCAGCCCCGAAGGTATACGCCAATTACTTTGATCAGGTGCTCCGATACGTTTAACAAGCGTTTGAAACGCTTCGCTTAATCGACCTTTAGCCTCCTGTGATCGACCAAGAATTTCTTCAACTTGCATTCCTTTATATAGCGGAACGTGAAGGCGATTCTCTTCTAACTCTTCTTTTTTCACATTTAGCTCTGTAAACAAGTCCTGAATCCTCTGAAATCCATCTTGCTCAAGAGAAAGAAATGCTCCATTGTTTAAACGATAATATTTTTTCTTTTCAAGGACAGACCTAAGAACTTCTTGCACCGTTTTTTCATCAATTCCAGCCAAGTCAAAGTTGATTTCTAATAGATTGTTTTGCTGTTCTAAATCAATGCTTGTGATCAAATTTGAAGCATCATAGAGGGTTTCTTGTTTTGCTTCTTCACTTATACGGATGTCTACAAGTTCTTCAAGTTGAGGAAGAATACGAAATAAGAATTCAAACAACGCTTCTTCATCTTGCTGAAGGTAAAGCTGGTTTTTATAAATATTAATGGGTGCATGTTCAATAATATCCATAATAATTGCTTCTTTTTCCATATCTCGTACCAGAATAAACTTAGGTTTTTCATCGGTATTGTGAAAGGGATTAATCATAAAATCACCGTAGTGATATTCAAGCGTCACAAGAAGCTGTTCGCTTTCTTTCTCTACCCACAGCTTTGCCTGTAATGGCGGAGACATAACTTGATTTTCTACTGCTTGTGAAATTTTCACTTCTCCTACTTTGCGTAGGCCAGGTACTACTTGTGATAAAAACGTTCCCATCTGTTCATCATCAACTGATAGAACCGGCTGAACCGGCATGTTTTCCAGTAATCCTTCTACAAGCTTCCGCTGCTTCTTCGTGAGCTCATAAAAATGACCACTCGCAAAAATCCAATGATAACGATTAAAAAAAGAAGCTTCATCTAGGTCCCGAAAATTAATTTGAAACTCTTTGGCTTGATTTTCATCAATAAAAAAAGAAAATGGAAGGCCTTCTTTTTTCAGTAACACATCTCTATACGTCTCATCTTCATGAACAAAAGTCCAGTCTCTTCCTTGAAGTGCGTGTAAGAGTGATTTTGCTACAGACGTCGGGATAACAAGATCTTTGTTAGTAACGGTTCGCCTCGGAGAAGCATAGGTTTGTTTATAAAAGCGTTCGCTTTCGACAATTTGCTGTAAAAGGTTAAGAACGACTTCATCTTCTTTCGCAAAATAATGTACAACCGGATCATATGAAAACCGCTTGGTGAATTCATGCGGTTCATCCTCAGCTACATCATCTAAAAAAGACCGTAAATTCTTCACAACATAGGTACGCTCAACCCCTACCTTTACCTCAATTGTTAAGTAGAGCTCTCCGTCTCTAGAAAAGCGTTCTGAATGCGACTTACAAATATATTCAACCGATAATTGTTCTTTCTCATCCCTGCTATCACTTTCAATAACTGATTGATGAAAATCTGCGAAGGATTGAATAAAAGAATTGACGCGCTGGTGTTCATAGCTTTTCCGGCGAGATGTTGATGCAACGTCAGTTTTTGTTGCTTGTTGTTCACAAATGGCTAAAAGAACCGCTACCTCATGCTTACATTCACCAAACTCATGATAAGCTAGGCATTCACAAGAAGAAGCGTAACCTTGTTCTTTCATTTGAATCATAACCGTATATGATTCCGTTCCTTCAACAAACCCTATCCATGTTTTCGTTTGTTCATTGTATTCTAAGTCTGTTACTCGCTGTTGTTGATAATATGTATGACCTCTATAGTAGGTTCGACTTGAATATGCATCTTTTAAATACGCTTCATTTAACATTCGCATCTTTTTAAATCTTCCTATCGCTAAATTTTTTCCTCATAAAACAAATCATGCTCAAGTAATCTTGAGCATGATTTGTTTAATCTCTCTATTATATCATGTACATCCATTCGGTACTACCGAGCACATTTTTAAATATGATGCTCTACAGCATATAGAGCAGCTTGGGTGCGATCTTGAACCTGAAGCTTTGATAGAATGTTTGAGACATGCGTTTTAACCGTCTTTTCTGTTATATGTAAAGCAGCTGCAATTTCTTTATTACTTTTCCCTGAAGAAATTTCTTTTAACACTTCACGCTCTCGCTTTGTTAATAAATCTAACAATAAAGGCTCTTTTTTAACAGGTTGGGTTAATTTATTTAATAAATGAGCTGTTATCTTGGGACTTAACTGGTATTGACCGTTTATTACATTTCGAATTCCCACTATCAGCTCATCAGGGTCACTTTCTTTTAACTGGTAACTTTCCGCCCCTGCTTCTAATGCCGGTATTACGTGATCTTGATCTGAAAAGCTCGTTAGAATCAGTACTTTCACATTTGGCTGCTCTTGCTTAATTTGTTTAGTAGCCTGAATGCCATCAAGCTCTGGCATTGATAAATCCATCACGACAAGGTCAGGCTGTAGTTCTTTCACTTTTCGAACGGCTTCCTGGCCGTTTGACGCTTCGCCCACAATTTCTATATCGGGCTGGGTTTGTAAAAATAACGCTAACCCTTTGCGAACAACATGGTGGTCATCTGCAATTAAAATACGTATGCTCATCTTTCTCTCTCCTTAAAACGGAACAACAATTTGGATCGTTGTTCCTTCTCCTAGTTTACTAGTTACATGGAATGTACCGGATTGCTTTTCGACTCGTTGCTTCATTGCTCTTAAACCAATTGTAGGAAGCATTGCCGACTCATACTCTTCATAGCAAAAACCCATTCCTTTGTCGCTAACTGTCATAGTAACCTTTTCTTTTTGGATTGATAGAAAAAGATTTACATCGTGTACATCGGCATGCTTTCGGCAGTTATTCAAGGCCTCCTGCCCAGCTCTAAACAGCATTTCTTCCACAGAAGCTGGTAGAAAAGCCGTTCCTTCTCGAATTGCATTTACGTTTAAACCAATCATTTCACCATAGCTTGTTAATGCACAAACAAGCCCTTGCTGTAATCCATCTGGACGAAGCTGTAAAATCAGCGCTTTCATCTCAGCTTGCGCTTGACTAGCCGTTTGTTGAATTATTTCAAACATATCCCTGGACGCCTCATGGCCAGTTTTTGTTCCTGCTTTAGCCGTGAGCTGAATTGAGAATAAAAGCTGATTAACAGAATCGTGAAGGTCTTGTGCTAAGCGATTTCTTTCATCTCTTAGTCGCATTTCTTGTTCTTTTTTTGTTAAGTCTAACCGTTTAATAGCCGTTCCAATTTGGAGCGCAACAGCACCTAATATATCAAGCTCTTGTTGATCAAAATACTGTTTTCCTGGTGCCGCAACGTTCAATATGCCAAACTTTTCTTTTCCTGAATAAAGAGGAACGGTTGCGTGATGAGTGATGTTATTTGTTTCTCCCCAATCGTGAACTGTAGCTTCATCCAGCCTTTTGCATTCCATTGTATTTGTCGCTTTTGTTAATTTACCATTACAATAGCGGCTAACACACCAACAGCTGCCGTTACGCATAGGTTGAATTTGATGATTCGTTAACGCGTCCGGTAGATTATGAGCAGCCATGAGTTCATAATCTCCACACTCGTCAATTAAAAAAATCCACCCCGTATGTAATTGAGTTGCTTTAAGCAATTGAACCAGGGTATCTTGAAGCATTTGCTTTACGTCTGTACTTTCATTTAGGATTTCTGCAATATCCTTTAATATCTTTAGTTCCTTCAATTGTTTTTTTGTCATCTTCATCACCTAACTTAGTTATATAGCTATTTTATCATAAAGTAATAGTAGTTCATTCCAACTATCGTTCGTTTTTTGAAAAATATAAAAATAGTTTGTTAGATTCTTTAACAATTCGCTAGCGTTCGATTTTCATTCAAACTATACTACAATTAATACAAGAAATCGCAAAAAAAATGTCAGAAATTGATGATTTATTTCATAAAAAAATATTATTGAAAACGCTTCCAAAAATAGATTGTTAGTGCTAAAATGAATTTATTAAAAGGATAGGGATGTGACCGTCATGAATAAATTGTTTTTAGAAGAATTAAAATACATTATCCAATGCGAAGTGCCTCTGACAACATATCGCTTAACGCAATTAGAAGAAAAATTCTCAAAGCGATCAGAGCTTATTATTGAAATGTATCAACTTCTCTTCGAAAAGCGTCATGTTCTTTTATTTATAGACAATCTGGAAGCGGCCGTGTACGAATATCTTGTGAATCGTGAAATCTCAAATGCAAAAACTCGTTACGGTGCGGTTTTGTTTGTGGCAAATTTATTTGGTGAAACACCTACATATATAAAATGTAAGATTGCGAAATATCAGCAGTCCTCTATTTCGAATATGAGTGCGTAGTAATAGGTTGTTTGCGAAGAGAAATCCTTCAACCGAGGATTTCTTTTTGCTATTTAACAATCGTTCCTTTTTCCTCAGCTGGAAGATAAAAGGTTGTGATTGAAAATCGTCTATCATGTAAAATCTTCAGCGTATGACATACTGACTTATAATTTAAAGGAGGCTGATAAGATGAAGGTTATGTTTTTGGTAGACCGCTATTTTTTTCTTGAAAAGCAGGTTCACGAATACATGAAATTACTAGTTGTCAAAACCCCTGAACAAGTACTGCATTATTTTGAAAAACAATTAATAAGATATCAACGTTTATTATTACTCCAAAACCTTGACGCGTATCCTGATAGTGTTATTACCTCGATTCATTATCTAATTAAAGATTACTCTTCTGCTATTCACAAAGTCCAAACTTATTTAAGCTATCAAAAAGAACTACAAGTGTTAAATGATTAATGACAAGGAATGTTACATGAAAAAGCCCTCTAGCTTATTCATTTTATCTAGTAAATGAGCTAGAGGACTTTTGCTTGTTTTAGATTTTCATGATTCCGCCTGTGCTTGCCGATGTAACAAGTTTAGAGTAACGAGCAAGATACCCTTTTTTCACTTTTGGTTCAAAGCCTTTCCAATTAGCTTTACGAGCTTCCCAAACTTCAGGTGCCACTTCTACGTCCATGCGGCGCTCTTCAATATCAATTACGATATGATCTCCATTTTCAACAAATGCAAGTGGTCCACCTTCAGCAGCTTCTGGTGAAGCATGGCCAATTGATAAGCCACGTGATGCTCCAGAGAATCTTCCGTCTGTTAGTAAGGCTACTTTTGCCCCTAATCCCATTCCCATAATTTGAGAAGTAGGAGCTAACATTTCAGGCATTCCTGGTCCCCCTTTAGGTCCTTCATAACGAATGATAACTACGTCTCCGGCTTTGACTTTGCCGTTTGCAATACCGTGAAGGGCTTCGTCTTGAGAATCGAATACTACAGCTGGGCCTTCATGACGTGTTATACCGTCTTGAACACCACCAGTTTTAATGATAGCACCATCTGGAGCCAAGTTACCAAATAAGACAGCTAGTCCACCTTTTTCTGTAAACGGCTTATCAATTGGATGAATAACATTGTAGTCTTGTACTTCACACCCCGCAATGTTTTCACCTAATGTTTTACCTGTAACGGTCATTGTATCTAAATGAAGTGCACCTGGCTTTTTCGCAAGCTCATTAAGTGCAGCAGATACACCACCTGCTTCGTGTAAATCTTCAATAAAGACATCAGATGCTGGTGCAAGCTTAGATAAATGTGGTACGCGTGCTGCTACTTCATTAATGCGTTCAAGCGGATAGTCGATTTCTGCTTCGTTCGCAAGCGCTAGCGTATGTAAAACAGTGTTTGTTGAACCACCTAGAGCCATATCAAGCGCAAACGCATTGTCAATTGCTTTTTCTGTTACGATATCACGTGGTTTTAAATCTAGCTTAATTAATTCCATTAACTGCTTCGCTGATTTTTTCACAAACTCTTTACGTTCAGGTGCAACAGCCAAGATTGTACCATTTCCAGGTAGCGCTAAGCCTAATGCTTCAGCTAAACAGTTCATTGAGTTAGCCGTGAACATCCCAGAACATGAACCACATGTCGGACAACCAAACTGTTCTAATTCTTGAAGTCCTTTGCCATCAATTTTCCCTGCTTGGTAAGCACCTACGCCTTCAAATACTGAAGATAATGAAATGCGTCGACCATCGCTTGTTTGTCCGGCTTTCATCGGTCCGCCGCTTACAAAAATAGATGGGATATTTAAGCGTAAGGAAGCCATTAGCATTCCTGGCGTAATTTTATCACAGTTTGGAATACAAACCATTCCGTCAAACCAGTGTGCTGAAACAACTGTTTCTACTGAATCGGCAATGATTTCGCGACTTGGAAGTGAGTAGCGCATACCGATATGTCCCATTGCAATCCCATCATCTACGCCGATTGTATTCATTTCAAACGGAACGCCGCCCGCTTCGCGAATAGCATCTTTTACAATTTTCCCGAACTCTTGCAAATGTACATGCCCAGGTACAATATCAATATATGAATTTACAACAGCGATAAACGGTTTATTAAAATCTTCTTCTTTTACTCCAGCAGCACGTAGTAAGCTTCTATGAGGTGCTCTGTCAAAACCTTTTTTGATCATGTTACTTCTTAATTCTGTCACAATAATTCCCTCCGTATTCGTAACGATCCAAAGAAATATAAGTCTTTTAAATTATTTAACAATTTTTAATATAGATACTAATTTAACAAATTAACATGTGCTTTGTAAAGGCTTATAACAAAATAAGCAGATTTTTATGTTGAAATAATAAAAAAACCTCGATGGTTTCGAAGAACCTCGAGGTTTTTAGGGATTATGCAAATACTGAAGTTAATACTGGAACAACTTGTTTTTTACGTGATACAACGCCTTTTAATAGCGCCATGTTGTTCACTAGCGGTACTCCATATGCTTGCTCTACTTTTGAAACTTCTGCGCCAAGTGCAATAGCAGTTGAATCACTGTTTAAGATATCTGTTACAACAAGTAAGAATAAGTCTAATTCTTTCGCTTGGATTGTTGCTGCAATTACTTCTTCAATTTCTGTTTTACGTTCAATCACATCATTTACATCCACTGCGTTTACTTGAGCAATTTCTACTTTGCTAGCGCCCATTGTAAATTCTTTTGCATCAAGTGAAATTAATTCAGCTGCTGTTTTGTCTCCAAGGTCTGCACCTGCTTTTAACATTGCTAGTCCATATTCTGCTGCATCTACACCAGCGATAGCTGCTAGCTCTTTTGCTGCTGCAACGTCTTGGTCTGTACAAGTTGGTGATTTAAACAATAGTGAATCAGAAATAATAGCTGATAACATTAACCCAGCAATATTTGGCTCGATTTCAACACCATTTTCTTTGTACATTTTGTTTAAAATTGTTGCTGTACAACCTACAGGCTCTGCACGATAGTATAGTGGATCTGCTGTTTCAAAGTTTGCAATACGGTGGTGATCAATTACTTCAAGTACGCGTACTTGGTCAATGTCTATTGCACTTTGTTGACGCTCGTTGTGGTCAACTAAAATAACTTCATTTACTTCTTTTGATACTTCAGCTACAAAGCGTGGTACTTCTGCGTTGAACTTCTCTAACGCAAATTGTGTTTCACCATTAATGTCCCCTAAACGTACAGGTTCTGCATTCACACCTAGCTTTGTTTTTAAATCCGCATAAGCAATTGCCGAGCAGATTGTATCTGTGTCTGGATTTTTATGTCCGAAAATAAATACTTTTTCCATAGAACTCTCTCTCCTTCTAACTATGTAAATAAAAGTCTTGTTCCTTTGACGTAAACTCTACGCGTTAGGAAGCAACATTGACATTTTAACACAAACTTTCCTGTTCGTTTTACTATTTATTGAAAAATTCTTTTCTTTAGATAAAATAATTCCTTTTTATTCGGTATGAATGGATGGAATTATTTTATGTGAGCGCTTTATTATTTGATTTCAATTTTAAATGCACTATCTTGCCACCTCTGATAAAGATAAAAAAGAATGGCCAAAGCGGTCATAATTTAAAAAAGCTGGAATGCATTTACAGAGTGCATTTCATAAATCCCTAAACGTTGGAAAAATGGGCTCATTATATAAGCTTGAAATAAATCAAAGATGGCATTTAAGATAAAAAACGCCCAAAAGCCGGGATAAGTAAAATAAAAAATAAGAAGTGTACCCACAAAAAATACGCCAAATACAAACGGGGTCATATCCTCTAAGAAAAACAGCGTTTGGTTAACTTCCCACCAATCATAGCGTTTAGCCATTTCAAAGAAATCGTCAGCATAACAATCCCAAAAAGCCCAGCGAAAACATACCGCTTTATGCGATTGCTATCAAAGAAAAAGAATAACAGCCATGGTCCAATAAACAATCCCAACATTACGGTTTGTGCCACGCATATAGCCTCCTTTAATTACATTTTACTGTTAATGTGCGTAAAAGAGGGAATTATATGAATAACTATCAAAAAAAAGAAAGCTAGCACGCATGCTAACTTTCTTTTTTTTGGGGGAGATTACACCACTTCTATTAAACGCTCTCTGTGGGTGCAGATTCTTTTAGATGGTGGTAAAAATCGTGTAGCTGCGATTCATACTGAATTCTCAGCTTGTACTCACAGGGGGTAAATTCAACTAGATGAGACGCAAATAAATAACCAACCAATCGATGAAGTTCACCAGCATTCATTTCCACTCCAGCTATTTCGCATAACTTTCTTTGAATAACCTCTTCTAGTACACGCACTTTTTCATCATGTGATAAAAATAGCACCCCACCAACCCCTTATCTTTTCTAATGAAACATGTTCACCTTAAGTATAAAGTAAAAACCAGGAAAAAAGAACTGTTTCCCTGGTTTTTACTAACATTTTTATTGAATTATACCTACTTTACTTCTATACACCAATTAAAGTGATCTTCAACCATTCCACTTTGTATGCCTGTTAGCGTATCATACAATTTCTTTGTAACTTCTCCAGTTTTTCCACCATTGATACTCATACCTTCATTTTGCCAGAATAGCTCACCTACTGGAGAAATAACCGCTGCTGTTCCTGTTCCAAATGCTTCTTCTAATTTACCAGCTGCATAGGCTTCCTTAATCTCAGCAATTGAAATCTTGCGTTCTGAAACAGGGATACCCCAGTGCTTCAATAGCTCAATAACTGATTTGCGGGTGATACCTTCTAGAATACTACCGTTAATAGACGGAGTAATAACTTCACCATCTACTTTAAAAAAGATATTCATACTTCCTACTTCTTCAATATATTTGCGCTCTACGCCATCTAACCAAAGTACTTGAGAGTAACCTTTTGTACCAGACAGCTGCTGCGCTTTTAAGCTTGCCGCATAATTTCCGCCTGTTTTCGCACTACCTGTCCCTCCAGCTACAGAGCGGACAAATTCATTTTCAACCGCGATTCGTACCGGAGCAATGCCTTCTTTATAATAAGAAGCTACAGGCGATAAAATAATAATAAATTGATAACGATCAGATGGTGAAACGCCTAAATATGGTTCTGTTGAAATAATAAATGGACGAATATATAAAGACGTACCTTCAGCATTTGGAATCCAATCGCGGTCCACTTGAATTAGTGTTTTTAGCGCTTCTAACGCTAACTCTTCATCTAAGTGAGGAATACATAGACGATCATTTGATTTGTTTAATCGTTTGAAATTCTCATCGGGTCTAAATAATAATACCTGCTCTTTTTTTGTTACATATGCTTTTAAGCCTTCAAATACTGATTGACCATAATGGAAAATCATCGATGCTGGATCTAACGTAAGAGGCTGATAAGGAATAATTCTCGGATCATGCCAACCTTGACCTTCTGTGTAGTCCATAATGAACATATGGTCCGTGAATACTTTACCGAACTCCAATTCACTAGCGTTGGGTTTTTCTTTTTTTGTTTGAGTTAATGTTACATCAATATTGTACTTTGTCATGGTTGCTTCTCCTTGCTTTCTTGAATTTAAGGGTTATTTACCTTTATATAAATTCCATTGTACATCTAGATGGAAGATTGTCACAATAGGTAAAGATGAAAAATTCTAAATTTTTTATAAAAAGATTTTTTAACACTTACATTCCGATTTTCACACGCAGTTTATTATCCTGAATGGAAAACTGCTTAATCGTTCCGATTGGAATCAGTTTCACTTTATCAATTTCGTTCAGATCAATGTGGATTTGCCCATCTTTATAAGTCGTTACTGGAGGTTTATCAAATAGTCTCTTTTTAAGAAAATCGCGGTTGGTAGGTTTCATTTCATGAATTTGAAATAAAAGCACACGTCCGTTAGCTGAAGAAGGTTCCAACTTTATTTGAAAGGGAATCTTTAACAAATATTTATGAACACTACCTTTTACTTCAATGATATTTTCTTGAAAAATGATACTTAAATTCTGAATTTGATCTTGTTTCTTTAACTGTCTCTGAAACAAGCGCATAAGCATAGCAGCTGAGATAGGTACTGTAATTCCCCCATCCGCTAGCTTTTCTTTTGCTTTAAGCGTTCTCTCGTCATTTGCTACCTGTTGAAATTTGCGTTGTATCCATTCTTTCATGATGCACCTCCATAGTTTAATAACGTCTTGTAATAGTGTATGAGTAGAGAGCTTATTCATTTTCATAAAATTATCATGCTCTTTTATGTGTCACAAAACATACCACCGGGTTATTTTTTTGGAAAAATAGCGAAAAAAAACTTATATTTTTTAGTTACATTCACTAATGACAGAATATTCAAAACGGATTAAGATGGTATCAACACCTATTAATGTTACATTTTATAACATCAATTGTGATATAATGAAAGGAGATTTTGTATGAAGAAAACACAAAATCCATTAGCACTTACTTCATTAGGCTTGCAACACGTACTTGCGATGTATGCTGGAGCTATCCTTGTTCCGTTAACCGTGGGGCGCGCTTTGCATTTAAGCGCACATGAACTCGCCTATTTAGTTGCAATTGACTTACTAACATGCGGCATCGCTACCTTATTGCAAGCTTGGAACAACCGCTGGTTTGGAATCGGATTACCGGTTGTACTCGGAAGCTCGTTTGTTGCGGTTACACCAATGATAGCAATTGGCTCGCAGTATGGAATTAACGCAGTATACGGCGCTATTATTGCAGCGGGACTGTTTATCGTTTTATTCGCTAACTTTTTCGGTAAAATCGTTAAACTTTTCCCACCGGTTGTAACAGGGACAGTCGTGACGATGATTGGCTTGTCACTTGTGCCATCAGCCGTTCGAAACATGGGTGGTGGTGTTGGCAGTGAAGAGTTTGGATCCGTAGAAAATTTAGCATTAGCTTTTGGCGTTCTCGCTTTCATTTTATTTTTAAATCGTTTTTTCACAGGTTTTCTACGAGCATTGTCCGTACTTCTGGGCATTGTAGTAGGAACAATTGTTGCAGCGTTTATGGGCATGGTTAATTTATCAAGTGTAAAAGAAGCCTCCTGGCTACATATTCCTACTCCATTTTATTTTGGTGCACCCACATTTGAAATTGGACCTATCCTGACTATGATACTAGTTGGTGTGGTAATCATAATTGAATCTACGGGTGTTTTTCTCGCACTAAGCAAAGTCTGCGAGCGTGACTTAAACGATCAAGATTTTATTAAAGGTTATCGTGCTGAAGGGTTAGCTATTATGCTAGGTGGTATTTTTAACGCTTTTCCTTACAATACGTTTGCTCAAAATGTTGGACTTGTTCAACTCTCAAGAGTAAAGACAAGAAATGTCGTAGTGGTAGCAGGAGTCATTTTGATTACGTTAGGTCTTATTCCTAAAATTGCTGAATTAACAACAGTTGTTCTTACTCCGGTACTCGGTGATGCTATGATTGTATTATTCGGAATGGTTATTTCATCAGGAATTAAAATGCTGAGCAACGTTGATTTTTCTAATCAAAGTAATTTATTAATCATTGCCTGTTCATTATCACTTGGATTAGGGGTAACGGTCGTACCTGATTTATTCGCCCAGCTCCCAGCTGGACTCAAGATTATTGTAAGTGATGGTATTATTACAGGAAGCATTGCTGCTATTTTACTAAACATATTCTTTCGTTCTAGCGAAACTACGAATAGGCCTATCGTGACGTTCAAAAAAACTGATTATTCAGAATCAAAATAATGAGGTGCTAACATGATGAAGCAAACGATTCATGAAGTAAATGAATTACCTGAGCAAACATTTATTGGATTATTTCAAGATATCTATGAACATTCTTCTTGGATTGTAAAAAAAGTTGCTCCACTCCGGCCGTTTAGTTCTCTCCAAGAATTTCATCACCAAACAATCAGAGTTATTGATGAAGCTTCTAATCAAAGAAAATTAGACTTACTACAAGCTCACCCAAATCTAGGAGCTAAAATCGCCATGACGACTCACTCTATAAATGAGCAAACGGGCGCCGGTTTAACCTCTCTTACAGCGGAAGAGTATGAACATTTCACAAACGCAAACAAGACCTATATGAATCGCTTCGGTTTCCCTTTTATCGTTGCTGTAAGAGGAAAAACGAAAAGCACAATCTATCAAAGCTTAATTGATCGACTACAAAACGATAAAAAAACAGAGTTTACAACAGCGTTAGCTGAAGTATATAAGATTGCTTATTTTCGATTGGTAGACAAAATAAAAACTGAGGAGCGTGTTACAATGACGAATCAATCAAATCGCCAAATGTATTATGGAAAAGGAGATGTATTTGCTTATCGTACGTATTTAAAACCACTTAAAGGTGTGAAGGTCATTCCAGAATCCGAATTCAGTGGCCGAAATAACATCGTATTTGGCGTCAATGTAAAAGTGGCAATAGGAGGAAGTCAGTTTTTATCTTCGTTTATAGAAGGTGATAATAGTCTTGTTGTTGCAACAGACTCTATGAAAAATTTTATTCAGCGTCATTTAGGCAGCTATGATGGTTCAACAATCGAAGGCTTCTTAAAATATGTTGCTGAAGCATTTTTAGATAAATATCCTCAAATGGAAACAGTTCAATTAACTGGAGACGAAGTTCCATTTGAAGCCACAAACGGTATGGTAGGCAATACGCTAACTGAAAGCAAGCTTGTTTACAAAAGATCTCGAAATGAATATGCTCAAGCTGGTATTAAAATAGAACGAACGGTCCAAGGTCAACAAATTACTGAGCAATATAGTAAACTAAAAGATTTACAGCTAATTAAAGTAGAGGGAAATTCATTTGTCGGGTTTGTTCGAGATGAATATACAACGTTACCCGAAGACTCTAATCGCCCACTTTTTGTTTATTTAAATATCGGATGGACATACACCCAACCAGAAGACGCAATAGGTGATGCCCCTCTTTCTTATGTAGCAGCCGAACAAGTAAAAGACATCGCATGCTCAGTGTTTAACGAGACTGAAACACCATCTATTCAAAATTTAATTTATCTAATCGGCATTCGCGTGCTCGAACGCTTCCCTCAACTAAAAGATGTCACGTTTGAGTCACAAAATCACACGTGGGATGCAGTCGTTGAAGATATTCCAAACTCTAATGGCAAAGTGTATACTGAACCAAAGCCACCGTTTGGTTTCCAAGTCTTCACGGTAACACAGGAGGATGTCAAAATAGCTGTTACATCCGCACTTGAGGAGTCAAATTAACATGACCACGCTTTCGACTCATGTTTTGGATTTAGCGAGTGGAAAACCAGCTAAAGGGATAGCTGTTTCACTCTACAAACTTCAAGACGATAATGAACGGTTGTGGATTGGAGATACAATTACAAACGAAGGCGGACGAATTGACCAACCTTTTTTTAGTAACGAAACGTTCACCCCAGGCGAGTATGAGCTTTTATTTGATATCGAACCTTACTTTATAAGAGAATCAGTTCAAACGAGCACGCCTGCTTTTTTAACAAAAGTAGCGGTTAGGATTGGGCTTTCAGAAGCATTTGAGCATTATCATGTCCCTCTTCTTGTTTCTCCATGGGGATATCAAATCTACCGAGGTAGTTAAACAAAAAGGAGCAGCGTAGACTGCTCCTTTTTGTTTAAACTTATTCAACATCTAATAATTTACTCATGATGTATTCGTCTACATATTGCCCATTAATTCGCAGCGAATGCTTTTTTGTGCCTTCAATTTGAAACCCGATTTTTTTATACAAATGAATTGCAATTACATTTTCAACTACAACTGTTAGCTCAAGGCGGTGAATTTGCTGTTCTTTTGCCCATTCTTCAAGCTGTTGAAACAACTGCAAACCAATACCCATTCCTCGATAGTCTTTTAAGATTCCCATCGACACATACGCGATATGGGCACTTCGGTTCACCACTCCACCTACAGCCTGTAAGTAACCAACCAGTTCACCCTCTACTTCTGCTACTAAAAGCGTAGAGTTTCGCTGTTGTTTCATCATTTCAATTTGCTTTTCCTGTTGCTCTGAACTTAGCTTTCGTTCGTTTTCTTCAAAAAGCATATACTGACTTTCAGTTTCTACTTGCTTAATCATCTCAACAAATTGAGGCGCATCAGTCATCTCTATTTCACGTATCACAATTGACTCCCCTTTTTTCTATCTATCTTTCTATCTAGCATTTATTTTAAAGGAATATGAAAAGTAACGCTATTGTCTTGCTTCGAATGACTCATGTGAAGAATGTACAAAAAGACGCCCAATTGGGCGTCTTTGATGCGTTTTGAGGCGAGGACCGTATGACCACATTCATACGTTTAGCAAAAGCATATCCTTCGACTTACACAAATTAGCTCATCGCTTCTTTACTATAGCACGGTCAAAGCGGAACAGCAAGCTTTTTTTAATTCTTTCGTCATTTTTCGTTCTAAACTTCAGGGAACTTCATATGTATGCTACAAAAGGATAAGGACGTGATACTTATGCTTCTAGCGAACCCTCCTCGTTTTTTTTGGTCACTCGCTCGCCATAATCAGATGATAGAGTGCCCAAGAAAATATGCTTATCAGTACTATTTTTCCCATCATGGTTGGCTTTCTTCTTCTACTGAACTTGCAAAACAAGCCTATCGCTTAAAGAAAATAGTTACTTTGCCGCTATTAGTGGGACAAGCAGTCAAGCAAGCTATTCGGAATTATTCCTTTACCACAAACACAGAATCAATCGAAGAGCACATGACTGCAATGCGTAATTTCATTGATCAAGAACTGCGTCGTGCTTATTTGCAAACACGAGATCATGGCGACGATTGGTATCATGAACCGAACGTGTACACCATGATGCTCGAATACTACCAAAAAGGTTATTTAGCAGATTATGAAATTCAACAAACAAAAACGTCTATCGAGAGGTGTGTAACCAAAGCCACTAAGCGCTTTTCCGATGAAACAAAGTACTCGCTGTAAACAATGTGTTTACCAAGAGCTCTGTGAAAAAACAGATTAAACGATTATTCTTGATTTAAAAACTCATGTAATTCACTCAGCCTCTTAATTTCATGAAACGGTACAACTTTATCCGCTTTTTTGTCATCACGATTCACCCAGACAGAGCGTATCCCAGCTCGAGAAGCGCCAAGAATGTCCGTCATTAAATTATCACCAACCATAATCACTTCATCTTTTGATAAGTTTAACAAAGATAAAGCATGCTCAAAAATCGACGGATCCGGCTTCCCTCTTCCAAATGCTCCAGAGATGACAATCTCATCGAAATAAGGAACAATTTCTGGCGTAATCTCTAGTTTTATATTCTGAAGTTGAGGCGACCCGTTTGTTAATAGCAACAGCTTATAGTTTGATTGTAGTTCATTTAACACATCAAACGTATCTTCATATACGAACGGATTACGGCGACGCTCTTTAGGGAATCGCTCTGCAAGCTCTGCACCAAATGCTTCGTCATCAATTCCAAGTGACTTTAATCCTTGCGTCCACGCATTCTTGCGATAGATTGGTACAATTTGTTTCATTTTTTGGAAGTTCTCATGTTCATCATGGAAATCTCCCCATAGCCCTTCAAATGGATTAATACCAATCATTTTTGTAAACTCGTACGTTTCGTATGTAGCATAAAGTGAAGAAGCCGCTTCGCGTACAGCTGCTTCTAACTCAATAGGATCAACATCATATTTTTCACTCGCGTACTCACACGTTGCACGGAACGCTTCCGCAACGCTTTTTTTATCCCATAACAACGTATCATCTAAGTCGAAAAAAATTGCTTTGATGTTCATTTTACCAGTACTCATTCAGACACCTCTTTTATTTATTGAAAAAGTTGAACTATTCTAACACTAGATTACCTTGTTCAATTAAAGAAGTCTAGCTAAATTCGAACTCTACCTAAATGATAGCGTTATCATTTTAAAAAACCTTAGTTAGAATGTAACTGAGAGAGTAGAATGTGATATGATGAAAAGACTGAGTATGTACTTGGAGGTAAATAAATGAAATCAATGGAAGAAATGTACGGTTTTACGACTGCGAAGGTTGGAAAGCGCCTGAGTAGGCTGGTAGCTAGTTTTCTAAGACCCTACGACATAACGCCTGAACAATGGACGGTATTAAAAAAGGTATCAGAATCTGATCGAATTACTCAAAAGCAGCTAGCGATAAAAGCAGATAAAGATCAAGCTACACTCACAAAAATTTTAGATTTGTTAGAAAAAAGCGGTCACTTACAGCGTATTAGAAATCCTGAAGATCGCCGCTCTTACTATATTCAACAAACAGAAAAAGGAATGGCTTTGCAAGAGGAAATAACAGGTCCGATTGAAGACCTTTTTAAAATGCTAACAGCAGAAATTGATGAAGCCGATTTAGCTGCTTATTTTAACGTACTTCAACAATTAGAAAAAAAAGCAGAATCTCTTCAAGAAGAGATTGGACATACATAAAGCAGGCATTTCACTTAAAGCGCCTGCTTTAAATACATCTTGCCATTTTTAGCACATCTTCAATTTGTCTCAGCGTTTCCATTGCTTCTTCATCTAGTGCCGTAAACTTAAACGCAATTGACTCGGCCTCTGCGTTAACGAAGGGTTCTTTGTTAGTATCCTTTCGAAACGCTGTAATGTTTTCAAGTAAATATTTAAATGGTGATGTTAAGTTACTTCTTCGAAAGCGTAAACTCACCGTTGAAGGCGTTCGTTTTTGCAACTCATTACTACCTTCGTATTGAATAGCTCCTATGTACCGATCTCCCGCTTCTCTTGATTCTTTATTCCGGTATAGCTGTACAGTTTGTGTCGTGCCGTGCCCATCAATGTACAACCCTGCGCTTTCACATAAATCATGAATGTAATGAAAAATTTCGGTCACTTCTCCGAAATGATGTTGAAGCGGATGCTTAACACCCATTGCACTTCGCCTCCCTTTTTTAGACCATTATATTTGATGAATGAAGGGTTTATTCGAAAAAAGAAGCGAAATGAGAGAGTTTCATTTTATAAGTTTACATAATATAGTTATAGGAACCTAACGATAACCGGAATTTCGAAATGCATCATAAACCGTATCTTCTTGTAATTTTTCTAGGTAAATATTAGTCGTTGCAATGGAGGCGTGTCCAACTACTTGTTTCACCACCGATAATGGTACGTCATTCGCTAAGCTGTTCGTAATGAACGTATGACGAAACCAGTGTGGTGAAATAGACGAATTACCTTGAATCGCATAAACCGCTGTTTTGATGAGCCGATAAAGTGTTGTATACGATAATCTTTTTTTAACTCCTGTTTTGACAAATGGTTTAAGCTGAAAGAAAAGCGGCGTTTCATCCGACGGATTCAGCATCGTCGATTCTCCTAAACTTTCTCGGTAGTGAAATAGAGCATTTTGAACGTCTTTAAATACTGGAATTGTTCGCTCTTTTTTTCCTTTTCCGAACACATCTACTAACATATTGCCACGACGATCTTCACGAAAGCTTCCCCAATTCAAGCTTAATACTTCACTAGACCTCATTCCACTTAAATATAAAAGCATACCGATTAAGCGATTTCGTGCTTGGTACTCTTCTTTTAGCATGGAATGTTTTACGGTATCTTCAAGCGCTTTTACAATGAGCTCAGCTTCTCTTGTGCTTAACTCTCTGTATTCCGTTCGATTAACCTGTTTCTTTTCGCTATAATGTCCTTTTGAAACAGTAGGCTTTTCGATCCATGTTGTATAGAGCGCACTATAAAAATGGGTTTCATGACCAAACGTGAGCATCCTTCTGAAAAACTCTAGTTTTCTTGCTGCGCTTCTTTTGGCATAGGTTTGATTCATCCAATGATTAAATGCCTTCACTTCCATAAACCCAATCTCTTTTAAGGAAACGTCTAACTCTTTAAAAAAAGTCAAAACTGTTTTTAAATCTTGATTGTACGCTCGAATGGTATGCGGAGATAGCTCAGGTTTTATCATTTTAATTTTCATAAAAAGCTCAACAAACGTTCCATCGTCTGTATGACCCAACGATAGATTTTGGTTTTCATCTAGTAGATTTCCCCACTGTTCTTTTAATTGCCGAAATGACAGAGAGGATTGACTTTGTATCAATACGTTGTCATTTTTCATCATTTCCACCTTCTTTTAACTAATATCTTTTATAAGCTTCAAAATCTACCCTAAGGCGTTTTTTACATCTTGAATGTATTGGTATTAAAATCAATTTAAAACGAAAAATAAACCTATTTAAAGAGGTCGTTTTTTTAAACGACTCAATAATCGTGTAAAAATATGTAATTTATTAGCGGTTTTTCCGTTTTTTCTTTACTTTATCATACTAACGCAAGATAAGAAAGAGTTATCTTGCGTTAGTATAGTAAAGTATTTTCTTATAAAAAAGCTCAGGTAGACTCTGAGCTTTCAATAAGATTCTAACTGAGTAATGACGAGCTTTTCATTTTCATGTACGATTGTGTACACTCGGTAATACTCTTTTTCTTCTGTATGTTCATTAATGGTAATGTTCATAACTTCTTTCGTTTTTACTTCGTAGCTATTTGCTTCTTTAGACGTCCATTCTAAAACTTCAACCGTTGCAAGATCTTCTCGTATTGTTCGATCATAGAGTGTTTTGACAAGCTGCTGTTGTTCGCTAAACAACGTGCTATCTTTTTCAAAATAATGTTGAATGCGATCAAACTCATTAAGATTAATTGCTTCTGTTAAATCACGTAAATACGTTTCCGTAAACGAACGAACAACCGAAGCGTCTACTTCTGTAACCTTGTTCAAATCTACATCATTATCTTCCAAAGGCAAAGTTACTGGCACATCCTCTTGAACTTCGTTAATCCGCTCTGAACTCTTTGCCAAAACACCAAATTCTCCAGAATCATCTTTAAATAGTAAGATTTTTTCTTGATTACCATGTTCATCTTCAATAGTCGTTTCTTTGTTAAACGAAACTGCTTCGTTAGGCGTTATTTTTTTCAGATATTCTAAATACTCATCTGACGAAATATCTAACGGTTTTTGACGATACGTCATTTCGTCCCATTCATTTAACTTCCAACCATCTTTTCCGTATTTCATATTCAAGTAAATAGTTATACCTCCGTTCCCTTTTTCGTCCAGTGGCTGAATAGCTGAGATTGAAAATTGACCGGGGCGGTTGTTAATCACTTTAAAACGTACGGTTGTCGCTAGATTTGGAATAGACTGCTCATCACATTGACAGTAATAAGAAGTGGCGATCGTTTTTAGTTTCGTAGCAACTAATGAACTCGTAGCAAATTCTTTGAGCCTAGGGCTTAGCAATTGAAAATCTGCTGGTTTCTCTTCACTGTCCCATCCCTCTTGTTTACCTAAGGTATCAAATGTTTGGATAACATTTTTCAACGAATCTGTAGCAAGCTGTTTGGCTTCTTCATTTGTCACAACGGGAAGAGAAGAACTCTTTTGTGTCTCATTAGCAGACTCATCGACATCAACCAGAACGGTAGCTTCTGATTCAGGCTCTTTTGGTGTCGGAGCCGGAGCAGACTTTGTCTCACTACATGCTGACAGCACAAGCCACAGGGAACAAATTATGGCCACCATATATAGATTTCCCATTTGAATCCCCCTTTTTTCTTTTATCTTGTTTAACTTTCAAACGTGGACAGCTCAAATGCGCCTGCAGGAATCGTCCATTTAGACTCAGAAGCCTTTTCTAAATGATGAATAACAAAAAGAGAATTTGCTTTTAGGGTCACGACAATTGTTCCTTTATTTCCATTATTGTCCGTATCGTAATGAATAACAGCTTGATTATGTTTAAAAATTATGTTTTCTGCTTCTACTGTAGCTACTTCTACTGAATTTGGTGGCTTATAGGCATGAATCTTCACCGTAGCCTCTGAGCTAGAAGAAGCATAAAACTCTACGATTGGAGCACCTTTTAAGTCAGAATTGGAAGTGGACCATTTACCGTTATATTCATTTAAGCTAGCTGCTCTTGTAATAGCTGGTGCATTTGACTTCGTTTCTTCTGCTTTATCCATTGTATACGGCTCTACGCTTTTAATTCGCAATGTACCTTGATCGCTTATTAGCGTATACAATTGATTAATACTCTTTGTATAATCCTTTTTATTAGGTTGATGGATGGTGACTTCTTCAAACGTTTGTAAATTTATTTGATTTTTCTCAGCTTCATACCAGTTCACAACTTGAAACGTCTTTAGTTCTTGACGAATTCCTTGCTCCGAAAAATTATCAATTTTCATTACTTGCTGTTTATAAAACTCACTATCTTCTATTATATATGTCTGAATTGACTTAGCTGATTTATGAAGGATTCCATCATGTAAAGCCTTGAAGTAGCTATTCATAAACTGCGAGATTATTTTTTCATCTATTGTATCTGAAATATCATATCTGTACTGGTTTTCAACAACATCTTTCTTTGCTTCTTGATCATGACTTTCTATCTCTCCTGCAATCATCAAGTCCGTATCGACTTCAGTTGCTTTTTGAGCTTTTTGCTGACATCCTGCGAGTAAAAGGGATGTTGCAATCGTCATGTAAAGGAGATTACGTTTGTTCATTAACATGATTCCTTCCTACAAAAAATGGTATGTATATTCTTCCAACAAACAGACCTAGTATACCATTCTACAAAAAAACCCTCAACCCTTTCATAAAAAGAACAAAAACACTGAAAACATGTAAATTGGTTTAAAAACGCAAAAAACCTATAGGATGTTACTCCTATAGGTTTCATTCCTTTTATTTATGATGCGCGATTTAATACCACTCTTGCAGCAGACGGAATTAATACGGCTAAAATGATTAGGCAAGCAATCATGGATCCCACCATTGCTAGTCCGTTCATCGTAAATGAATACCATAATGCAGATACTCCTTTTGGCGCATAAGAGCCCCAAAAAATAATCCCTGCAACAAAGTGCCAAAAATAGCGAGCAACGCTGCCGATAACAATTGCTAAAATAATAAATGTAAATGCTTTTGTTCGATTGTTAGTAGCTAAGTTCTGCTTAATAGCACCAGACAATAGCCCTGCTAGACCAATGAATGCAAATGCAATAAAATATTCGATAAATGCTTGTAGAGGTGTTAATACATAAGCAGTACCCGTGACAACTTGTAGCAATCCCCACAAAAATCCAGCTACCACGCCTGATGTAAATCCCCATCGAAAGCAAATAATGAAGATTGGTACCATGGAAAATGATATGGACACGGCAGGTGCAATTGTAATTGATGGCAATATATCAATTATCATTGCTAGAGCTGCAAAGATTGCCACTTCAATTTTCGCTTGTAAAGACATTCCTTTGTTCATCGTCTTTTCACTCCTGTTGTAAAATCATTAGTATTCAACGACAAACACAGGAGGCAGCACAAGCTGCACGCTCCACACTCCCTACGCTAGCATTAACTAACAGGTTCAAAGGGTCAGAACAATTGGTTCACTCTCAGCCATTCAGGCTCCCCCTGTGGTACGTTGATATGTATTATTAGAACGCTTTCTATTATAACATAATTCTCAAACAAGATACTATTTAATTTCACTTAAAGAATCAGTTGATAAAACAGAACATCTTGCCATTGATTGAACTTCCATCCTACTTCTTTAAATTCCCCACAAAAGGTAAATCCAAACTGTTCATGCATTTTAATACTTTTATCGTTTCCTTTTGTAATACCAGAAATAACAACGTGATGATTTAACTCTTTTGCTTGTACTAGAATAGCTTCCATTAACCTTTTACCAATTCCAAATCCTTGGTGAGCTTCATCTACATAAACGGAGAGTTCAACTGTTCGAATATATGCTTCTTTATCACGGTAGGAAGACAAAGATGCGTATCCAGCTACTTCACCATTTCGTTCAGCAACAAGCAGTGGAAACAGTTGACTTTGGTCGTGAGATTCAAACCAGCTTTTACGTTGCCCAATTGTTACAGGAGTTAAGTCAAATGTTGCTGCGCTTTGGTGTACTGACTGATTATAAATAGCCACCATTGTAGGTAAGTCTTCTGCTAAAGCTTTTCTAATTACTGTCATGATGTATCGTGCTCCTTTTTCAAAATGATGTTTCTATTGTACTTGTTTTTGTCAGAATAATCTACACAAAAAACCTGATGCAAAAGCATCAGGCCTCATTTTATATATTGATAGGATTGCAGTACGCGTAGGGCTTCGGATGTTGAAGTAACCGTTGCAAATTCATTGTGAAGAGATGATAAGCTTAAGCGATGAACATCTTCTGCTGCAAAAGTTGTTTCACCGTCATATGATAACAGATTGAAACACGCAGTTGCATCGTGGATGACGTAAGTGCGATAACCTAAGTTTCCTGCCATGCGTGCCGTTGTAGAGACGCAATGGTTCGTTGTTAAACCTACTAGTATAAGCGTATCGTATCCGTTTTCCTTCAGATAGTTATCCAGTTCTGTTCCTATAAAACAGCTATTTTTATGCTTTCGAATTAAGTATTCATCACCAACAGGACCGAAACCTTCTTTGAAACGGAATCCTTCCGTCCCTGGAAAAAGAGGAGATGTTTCGCTTTTTGAAGCATGCTGGACATGAATAACCGGAAACTGCTGTCTCCTCCAAGCTTGTAAAAGAGTGAGCATATTATCTTCTGCATGAATATTATTACGAGTTCCCCAAGCATCTTGTTCAAAACCTTTTTGTACATCTATTATGATTAAAACAGGGTTTGATTGAATCATTCCAGTCATCAACTTCTTTCATCAAAATTTTAAAATGGAGATTACATACGTACAACCATTCACATCAGCTTTTGACGCATGCTTTGTGTGTTTTGGTAAATAAATACGATCTCCCGCTTCGCACCGAGTTATTTCTCCCTCAACTGTAAAATAAATAGATCCTTTAATAATATGAAGAATCTCGTCGGTAGGGTGAGTATGACTTGGGTGTTCCTGCCCTGCAACATCATGTTGAACCTCTACATAACCGGTATGTTTTGGAAGTAGTTCATGTATAACTTCTTCAAGACCACCGCCAATTCCTTTTTTAATAAAGGCTTTTTTTAACTCCATCTCTTTCACTCCTTTTTAGCTTGAATGGACATTCTGTTGGGAACGAGTTGTTAACATCTCGTAAGAAATACTGCTTCCATTCATGATTTTCTTGATCTCCATACCATCCTAGATGAGGATGCGCTTCAACTTTGTCGTAATCTTCAAGTCGATTCCGAACCGTTTTTTGAACTTGCTGTCCCATTTTTGTATGAGGAGTCATTCCCTCAAACACCCATCTAGGCTGAAATGTAATTATGAAACTGCTGCTCTTTCGGCTTTTTCGTAATTCATGTACAGGCGTATTACAGACAACAAATATTGGCTCACCTTCAAAACAAAACTCCCATAGAGGATCGTTAGGGTTTTTGGGGATTTCTTCGGGCCAAGGCTTTCCATCAATTCGATGTAAAAATGTGAGCGTATCCCAAAACATCGTTTCATACTGAGTCATCGTACGTTTTTTATGTTCAGGCTCAAAGAACACAACAAATGATGTATAGCGACCTAATGTGCGAAAGCATGCCATATATTCTTTAAGTGCATCTGCACAGAGCCTGATATCTTTATAATTATATGGTGAAGACACAAACGCAAATCGCAGCAAATCTTTTTTTAATCCCTCTACTCCTAAAATGCAGGGGAAAGGGTTCTTTTCAGAAAGCATGTCTTGACTAAAATCACTAAAAACCGCTTTTCCCCATTCAGGAACAATAGGCGAATCCATAATTTCCTTGCTATTGAATAGCTTTTTATTTCTCATTAAAACCCTCCTTACAGATTTCCACCAGATATTTTTATTAGAAACAGGGACGCTTTATATTCGTTTTCCTTGTATTTTCCAAATTCACAAACGACCGGAATAGGAAATAAGTAAACTTTTAGAAAGAAAGGCTTTTGGTAGGAATTCCACCGATTTGCCTATAAATCCTAAATGTCTACTCATATACCGCAGGGCAATTGCTCCTCCCATTGAAAAACCAACTAACGTTAGAGCTGAAAGTTGTAAGGCGTGAATAACTGCTCGAACATCGTCGGCTAATGAGTTATATGTATAGCCTTTGAACGGTCGACTTGATTTTCCAAACCCGCGTAAATCTATTGCAATGCAGCGAATCCCATGTTTCGGAAGCTCATTAAACTGATATTCAAACATTGTATGATTAACTGGCCAGCCGTGAAGAAACAGTATAGGCATTCCACTTCCAATGTCTTCAACATATATTTTCGTACCCTTTTGATCAACGGTAAGGTAATATCCCATAAAAATACACTTCCTTTCATTATGCCTACTTTATTTTTATGTTGATATTCTCTGTTCATGTTGATATTTTCTTAGCTGCTATTTTTTATTTATATTGATTATTTAGAACATAGTTTATATAGAATTTATATAAACTAAAAAGAACGCTGCAAAACAGCGCTCTTTTTAGTTTATTATTTTGTTTTTTTTTCAATCCACATATCAATAACGTCCCCGGATTCCGCTTGATCGATTGCAAATGAACCGTTGCTATAGCGATCGCTTGATCGCATTGACGCTGGATCAATGCGCTCTGTTTGATTTTTCTCAGACTGTATCACAACCTCATCTTCCTTCGTGACAATCTGCACTTTTGTAATTTGATGAGGATTTGCTTTTAATTCACGAACCATTACTAATCCACGTTTCGCTCGAGATGACTGCTCAAATTCTGTCATTTTTGTTTTCTTAATAGCACCTCGGTGCGTTGTAATAAATAAATCTGTTTCCTTCACTTTTTCTTCACTAAAAACAGCTCCGCTAACGACATAATCATTTTCTTTCAAATTGATTCCTTTTACACCTGCAGCGCGCGTTCCAACAACATTGACTTCCTCTTCAGCAAACCATAAGCCGTATCCTTGGCGAGTGGCAATAAAGACCTGCTGCTTGCCATTTGTTACGTACACATCAACTACTTCGTCATTACCTTTTACATTCACAGCGACTAGAGCTTTAGAATAACGTTGCGCCTTATACTGTAGCAACTCAGATTTTTTAATCATGCCGTTTTTCGTAAAGAATAATAAATAGTAATCTTCTTTAAACTCTTTAATTGGAATGGCTTTCACAATATGGTCGTCTTTATCAATTGGAACAATGTTCATGATATGCTGCCCCATATCCTTCCATCTAATATCAGGAAGTTCATGTACAGGGAGATATAAATAGTTTCCTTTTCTTGTGAAAATTAAGAGCGTTTCTGTTGTATTAATTTCTAACTTTGAAAGAATCCGATCCGTGTCCTTCATACCAAAATCCTGTCCATTCGAAGCTGAATATGAGCGTAAGCTTGTGCGTTTGACATAGCCATCCTTTGTGACCGTCACAATGACATCTTCAGAAGGAACCATAACTTCTAGGTTAATTTTAATTTCTTCAATCTCCGCTTCAATCTTTGCACGGCGCTCGTCACCATACTGCTTTTTCACGCGGCGAAGATCTTTTTTAATAACGTTAAAAAGCTTTTTTTCACTTGCTAGAATGGCCTCTAGCTCTATAATCTTTTCTGTAAGCTCTTTTGACTCCTGTTCTAACGCTGTAATATCAGTATTTGTTAAGCGATATAGCTGTAAGGAAACGATTGCTTCTGCCTGCTTTTCTGTAAAGTCAAATTGCGTGATTAAGTTATCCTTCGCATTTCGCTTGTCTTTTGACGCTCGAATGGTGGCAATTACTTCATCTAAGATGGATAAAGCTTTAATTAAACCTGCAACAATGTGTTCGCGTTCCTTCGCTTTTGTTAATTCATATTTCGACCGATTGGTTACGACTTCACGCTGGTGCTCAATATAAGCATCCAAAATGCTTGGTAGATTCATTAACTTCGGTCGTTTCTTTGAAATAGCTACCATATTAAAGCTGTAAGGCACTTGTAAATCAGTATTTTTATATAAATAGTGTAAGACACCTTGTGCATTAGCATCTTTTTTTAATTCAATGACAATTCGCAGACCTGTGCGATCGGTTTCATCACGAACTTCTGCAATGCCTTCTACTTTGCGATCAATGCGAAGCTCATCCATTTTTTTAACAAGGTTTGCTTTATTCACCTCAAACGGAATTTCTGTAATCACAATTTGTTGCTTTCCGCCGCGCACATCTTCAATTTCTGCTTTTCCGCGAATGATTATTTTCCCTTTACCTGTTTCGTAAGCTTTTTTGATTCCATCAATGCCTTGTATAATACCCCCAGTTGGAAAATCTGGACCATTAATGACGGTCATTAGCTCCTCCACTGAGCTTGATGGGTTATCAATTCGCATAATCGTTGCGTCAATGACTTCTCCAAGATGGTGAGGTGGAATTTCAGTAGCATACCCGGCAGAAATTCCAGTTGAGCCATTTACAAGTAGACTCGGGAACATGGCTGGGAGCACCGTCGGCTCTTCGCTAGTGTCGTCAAAGTTAGGAACAAACTCTACCGTTTGTTTGTCAATATCACGTAATAACTCAGATGCTATTGCTGATAAACGTGCTTCCGTATAACGCATTGCTGCCGGTGGATCACCGTCAATACTACCGTTGTTCCCGTGCATTTCAACAAGTACGTTTCGTACTTTCCAATCTTGACTCATACGCACCATCGCATCATAAACCGAGGAATCTCCATGCGGGTGATAGTTACCGATTACGTTACCAACTGTCTTTGCTGATTTACGAAACCCTTTTTCAGCCGTGTTTCCTTCCACATGCATTGCATACAAGATGCGGCGCTGTACCGGCTTTAATCCGTCTCTTGCATCGGGTAGCGCGCGCTCTTGAATAATATATTTACTATATCGTCCAAAGCGGTCGCCAATTACATCCTCAAGAGGTAAATCTAAAAATCGTTCTGTTTGTGTCATTGTACATCCTCCTCTGAGACCGTTACTACATTTTCGTTATCTAAAATATTTGGATCTTCTTCTAGTCCAAACGCTACGTTACTTTCAATCCATTTTCGTCTTGGTTCTACCTTATCCCCCATTAGCGTAGTAACACGACGATCTGCTCGGGCTGCGTCATCAATGCGCACACGAATAAGCGTTCTTGTATCAGGATTCATAGTGGTTTCCCATAGCTGATCTGCATTCATTTCTCCTAAACCTTTATAACGCTGAATCATATAGCCTTTGCCAACTTTTTTTATCGCCCCTTCTAATTCTTCATCACTCCAAGCATATTCTAGAACTTCTTTCTTTCCAGTTCCTTTGCTTACTTTATACAGAGGCGGAAGGGCAATAAATACTTTTCCTGCTTCAACTAATGGTTTCATATAGCGATAGAAGAATGTTAAAAGTAGTACTTGGATGTGAGCTCCATCTGTATCGGCATCGGTCATAATGACAATTTTGTCATAGTTAATATCATCCACTTCAAATTCAGCTCCAACACCGCCGCCAATTGCGTGAATAATCGTACTAATCTCTTCGTTTTTAAAAATGTCTTGAAGCTTCGCTTTTTCAGTATTAATAACTTTACCTCTCAAAGGCAGTACAGCCTGAAAACGACGGTCACGACCTTGTTTAGCAGAACCACCAGCAGAGTCTCCCTCAACTAAATATAGCTCATTTTTTTGTGGATTACGTGATTGTGCAGGTGTTAACTTACCGCTTAGAACCGTTTCTTGACGCTTTCTTTTTTTACCGTTACGTGCGTCTTCTCTTGCTTTTCTCGCAGCTTCTCTTGCTTGAGCAGCTTTAATGGCTTTTTTTACAAGCAGCGAGCTTACGTCTGGATTTTCCTCTAAAAAATACGCTAACTTTTCGGAAACAACAGCATCTACAGATGAACGTGCCTCACTTGTCCCGAGCTTCCCTTTTGTTTGACCTTCAAATTGAAGAAGTTCTTCTGGGATACGAACAGAAACAATCGCACCTAATCCTTCACGTATGTCCGTCCCTTCAAGGTTTTTATCTTTTTCTTTTAGAAGATTTACTTTTCTTGCATATTCGTTAAACGCACGTGTCATCGCCGTTTTTGCTCCGGATTCGTGCGTTCCACCGTCTTTTGTACGAACGTTATTAACAAAGGATAAAATCGTCTCTGAATAACCATCGTTAAATTGAAACGCAAATTCTACTTCAATATTATTCTGAAAACCTTCAAAAGAAACAACTGGATGCAGCGTATCTTTTTCTTCATTTAAATATGTAACAAAAGCTTCAATTCCCGTTTCATAGTGAAACACTTCGTGCTGATTATGTCTCTTATCAATTAGTTCAATTTTAAAACCTTTTAACAAGAACGCCGATTCACGTAAGCGTTCGCTTAATGTATCAAAGTTATAAACAGTTGCTGAGAAAATGGATGGATCCGGCTTAAAATGAATGGTCGTTCCTGTTTTTCTCGTTGTTCCCTTTTTCTCTAACGTTGTAACGGGTTTCCCGCCGTTTTCAAAGCGTTGTTCATAGATGGTACCATCGCGGTAAATTGTAACCGTTAACCATTCAGATAACGCATTTACAACCGATGCACCTACACCATGTAAACCACCGCTTGTTTTATAGCCACCTTGCCCAAACTTACCTCCAGCATGAAGTACTGTTAAGATAACTTCAGGTGTAGGTTTTCCTAATTTATGCATACCGGTCGGCATTCCGCGCCCTTTATCCTGCACTGAAATGGAATTATCTTGGTGAATGGTTACAATGATTTCTTCACCATATCCTGCTAGCGCCTCATCAACCGAGTTATCGACAATTTCATAAACTAAATGGTGAAGCCCTCTTGTATCTGTGCTTCCTATATACATTCCTGGTCGTTTACGAACAGCATCTAATCCTTCTAATACTTGAATTGCATCTTCGTTATAATTAAATTTTTGCTTTTGAGCCATTCATACATACCCCTTCCATACAAACACACTTTCCTCATTATGTAGAAGACAGCAGTGCGCTGCCTTTTATATGTTTATCTTTACTCGTTCGTGTTTCATCCGCTCAGTAAGAACATACGTTTCTATTTTAGCACACTTAAACGATTTTAGCACATATTTCCGTATTATAAAAGCTTATATAGCTCTATCCCTTGATTATAGATGACCTTTGAAGCGTTGTCTAACAGTCATTTGATCGAAGATATGAAAAACCCATGCTTCCATTCACGCATGGGTTTTTCATATCCTATCAAAGATTTATTTCGTTAACGCATGTTCCACTTTAATACAACGATCCATAACAACCGTATAGCCTTTACTTGCTAAAAGTTCATATGCCTCTTCATTTATTAGTCCTAGCTGAGCCCAATAAATATCCGCATCAATTTCTAAGAACTCTTTCGCAACATCTAATAAATGCTCAGATCTTCTGAACACGTTTACAATATCAACATGCCCCTCAACATCTGTTAATGATTTTACGGCTTTCACACCTAATACTTCATCGACTAATGGGTTAACTGGTATAATTTCATAACCAGCTTTTTGCATAGCTTCTGAAACCATATACGACGTTCGTTCTGGATTATCTGATAGCCCTACTACTGCAATTCGCTTACTATCTTTTAGAATCTTTCCTAATTCTTCACGTGATGGAATTTGAACTGTCACACTTTTCATCTCCTTTTATGCTTAAACGTTCGATGTATAAACTAAATTTCCTGCATATGTTACCCGTTTTTTAATATTTTGTAAACATTTCCTTCAAACTTACAGAAAAAAAGACTCTGCTGAAAAACTATGTATGGTGTTTTTGCTATCTCATGGTAAAATAGATACGATATATAGATAAAGGAGCTTTTGTCAAATGGATTATCTATTACCTATTCTGGCCTATATCATCGGCTCTATTCCCTTTGGACTAGTTGTTGGAAAATGGGGATATGGCATCGATATACGTGAACATGGGAGCGGAAACCTAGGAGGGACCAACAGCTTTCGAACGCTAGGAGTAAAAGCAGGTATCCTTGTAACGCTGGGAGACATTTTAAAAGGAACGTTTGCTGCTTCATTAGCTGTTTTGTTTCATTCAGGGGTTCATCCTCTTTTCGTCGGTTTATTCGCCGTTATTGGACATACATATCCGCTATTTGCGAAGTTTAAAGGTGGCAAAGCCGTTGCCACATCTGCAGGTGTTTTATTATTTTATGAGCCTCTTTTATTTTTAACATTGCTTGCTTGCTTCTTCATTTGCTTATACATCACCAAGTATGTATCGCTATCCTCAATGATTGCAGGTATCATTGCATTTATTTATACACTATTTACAGGCGAACTAATTTTAATCATCATTGTTGGATTCTTGGCTTTTTTTGTCATTTATCGCCACCGCGCGAATCTTGGTCGAATTCGTCAAGGGACGGAACCAAAAGTTACGTTTTTCTCAAAAAAGAAATGAAGGTAAAAAGCCTTCATTTCTTTTATTTTCATCGTTGTAAGCGAATACATTTATATTTTTTAGCTATACTGACAGTAGGAGGTGATTGAGATGAAGCCGAGCCGCTGTCCAATGTGTAAGCGTGAAAAAAAGATTCATAAACAAACGCAAAGCAGTCGTTATTGCATTCATTGCTGGGAAACAATTGAGAAGCCCTATGAATTTAAATGAAGAAGGTAGTCAAAGTGGTTATTTAGAACATTGTTTACTTTATAACTCCTTTGACTATCTTTTTTACCCTTCCACGTTCATCCAATTGTATTAATGGTAATTTTAGCTTTTTTCTACTATAATAAGAAAGGAAACCTAGTGATGGAAGGAGCACACACAATGAAATTAAACGTAACAGAACAAGCTGCCCAATGGTACAAAGATGAAATGATGTTAGAAGGCAATGAACATTTGCGCTTTTTCGTTCGCTACGGTGGTTGTAGTAATGTTCAAAAAGGATTCTCGCTTGGTATTAATAAAGACCAGCCGTCCAATATCGGTGTCAAAGCTGAAGTTAATGGTTTAACATTCTTTGTAGAAGAAGAAGATCTTTGGTATTTCGATGGTCATGATTTAAAAGTTGTCTTTAATGAAGAGGCAAGTGAACCTGAATTTATTTACGAAGCATAATAAAAAAAGCATCGACTATACATCGATGCTTTTTTTACTCTTTGCCTTTTTTAGCGTTTTCATAAGCTGCATGCCATTCCGGCAACTGCTTTCGAATGGAAATCGGCTTGAAGTTTTCTTTTTTCACGCAAACATGCGAAGAAGTTCCAGTTAGAGCAATACTTCCATCTGGCGTTATAATTTCATATCCATACACAACGCGCAAGCCATCATAATAATCAAGCCACGTTTGAATTTTAGCTGTTTCTCCGTAATGAAGTGGCTTTTTATAGGAAACGTTAATGTCAATGACTGGTGATAAAATACCATCTTTCTCCATTTCAGCATAATTAAAGCCCAAATCTCGAATAAACTGCGTACGCCCTAATTCCATCCACACTAAGTAGTTCGCATGATACACTACGCCCATTTGGTCCGTTTCACTATAGCGTACATCAATTTCTTTTATTGAAATCATGATTTTATTTCCTCCTACATCGCAATCATACGGGTACTATATTACCACAAATTGGTGTAGTTTCACTACTTATCGGCTCGCGTTTTAATACGTTGTGAAACTAAGCATCTTCTGGATACGATACAGCAATGTTTGAAAAATGGTTATTTTATTTTCATATTTTTCATACGGAAGAGTATAGGTTGCATCTTCGTTTCCCCATAAGCGTGTAAAATATTTATTCATTTCTTCCGAGATATCTTCGTCAGATCCTGCGGTAATTTTAATATTGGTTTCTAAATTCAAGTCATCTAAATTACGCTTTGTAAAATTGGCTGATCCCCCAATGATCGTACTCTGGTCCTTTCCGCGAACAAATAGAGTTTTTGGATGATACTGTTCTTTGTCTGTGTTATACCATCGTACTTGTATTTTATTGCTTGAATCATCTAATAGCTCAGCAGCTACAGGGCGATTCGGAAGGCCAATTTTTTCTTGTCCAAAAGCATTGACGTTCGGGTCTAAAACAAGTCGGACTTTAGCTCCTTTATTTGACGATTGTACTAGCTTTTCTACAACTTTGCGATCAGCAAGATAAAACATACCTAGCCATACTTCATCCCCTGATTCTACTTGATCCAGTGTATTGAGGATTTCTTTATACACTTTTCCTTCCGTTAATAGCTGTACACCAATGTCACCGCTCGGAGCTTTTTCATAGCTCAGCTTCGGGATTTGTACATCGCTCGAAAAATCGACAACTGCTTTTTCTGTTTTAACAATCTCACCAATGATATCTCCCTGCACTTCAAAAGCCATATTGGAATGATGACCACTTGCATCGTGAGGGTTGGCTGATGAAATAACGGCTGTCTTATCAGTAGCTACAACTTTCCGATGGTTAGCTTTTACATTAAAAAGCTTTAAATAGGACCTCGCCGTAATTTTCGGTGCATTCTCACCAAATGGATTGGCAAGCCATCCTTCTCCAGATTGTCCAAACCACTGTAAAAAACTTCTCCAAACGCTTGAGTATAGAGGGTTGGAGTCTCTAAGCTTTGTAACATCTGTCTCAACAACCTTAATCCCCGCTCGTTTTAATGATTCTAGCCACTCTGATTCATGTGAACCATACGTTGTATTTACCTCATCGGTAATGAAATAGATGTCTACGTTTGGTTGCTCCTTTTTCTTTTCAATTAACTTTCTCGCTAGCGTATCGCTAATAGGTGGATAGGTTTCACCTTGGTCATAGTAGCCGTTAAATAAGAACATATCCATAACGATAAAGTTTTCTGCATTGTCAATCGCTTCAAAAATCCGCCGAAAAATTTGCTGCTCGCTTTTAACTTCATCACCGCTTTGATAAGTTAAGTCATATAACAGCGATACGTCCTTTACGTAGTGTACGTTTCCTTCGTATGAAACGCCTTCAGGTAGCGGCTTATATGTATGATAGCATGCGACAATTGTCAGTAATAATATAAGTGCAAGCATGAGATATGTTGCTTTTTTTGTTAATAGGCGCCCCACCAGTTCTCCTCCTCATAAGTAGTATCAGCTGTTTATTCCCTTTCCTTGTTCATTAGAAACATAAAAGAAACATAAAGGCCAATTCTGGCCTTTATGTTTCTTAGTTAGTCGAATTAGGATATCCTTCTTCACGAGCTTTAGATTCGTCTTGAATTTCATTGCGCATTGCCTCTATACTTACTTCTCGATTATGATTTTTTTGCTCAATTTTCGCACGCTCTTCTCCAGTCGCTCGCGTCGTTGTAGCCTCAGCTTTTTCGATATTATCAATCGTGTTTTGAACCATTGATTGTAAGCGTTCTACATTGTTGCTACGATCATCTGGGTTTGGTTTACTCCATGTCATAGTAAAATCCTCCTTTAAAATCCTTTTTTTGTACATCTCTAGTATGCAGCGGTTTTTTCTTTGTATAAGTGGAAAATAACACCCTTTTAAAACACAAAAAAAGTCGCTGTTCAGCGACTTTCTATTCTCCCTTTGTTTGAATAACCTGAGGGTGTTTTCCTGATTTATCTTGCATTTTCTTGCCATTGTTACCACCGGCTTCTCGCGGCTGAGTGCCAATGTGGTCAGGTACAAAACGTTTGGCGAATTTCTTCGGATTTCCCATGTTAACCCCTCCTTGCTGTTACTGTAACCAGTTTCAGAAGGAACTATTCAGCCTTTTCAAGCATACGTTTTTCTAGACGCTCTTCAATCGCAAGCTCAATTCGCTCGATCTCTTGTTGGTCTTCTAACAACTTGCTTTTATTCTCTCTTACTAACTCTTCAAACGTGCGTTTATTTACTCTTCTCATCTTTATCACCTATCCTTTTTAATTTTTGAAAAGTCTGAAAAATAACTATACAATAAATTACTATTATTTTTGCCATAATCCTTCACATTAAACCTAAAAAATTCAAAATGCTCCAAATTTGATCATTTTTTTTGTTAAAACACGTAGCTTTTTCTAAAGTAACGATCGATTTTTGAGCATACTTTCTATACGAACATGCCTATGAAAAGGTTTCATTTTATTCAAAAAAAAAGCAGCCATTATGAGCTGCTTTCAGACGCAAAGGTCTCCATTTGTTCTAGCGTCATTGGTCCGTTAATACGCTTAACAATTTTACCTTTTTCATTAATAAAGTATGAAGTTGGGATTGTCATCACACGATATGCTTTCGTAGCTACCTCATCTTTTTCATCTAGAAGCACTTGAAACGATAGTTTGTTTTCTTTTAAAAAGGTTGAAACACTTTGTTTACTACCTTCAGACGACGTTAAATTTACAGCTAGGATATGAACTTCCTTTCCTGATGTGTCGTGAAACTGCTGCATAGCTGGCATTTCTTCTTTACAAGGAGGGCACCACGTAGCCCAAAAATTCAAGATAATCTTTTTTCCTTTAAAGTCTGATAGCTGAACTGATTTACCTTGTGTATCCTTTAACGTAAACGGAGGAGCTTGATCTCCAGGTTCTAAACCATACGGCTCTCCATTTGCTACTTCAGCTTGTCCTTCTTTTATGTTCAAGTCTTCATACGATGATAACTTTTCTCCTTCATCATCTTTTGGTGCTAAAGCTTGCCACGCTGCAAAGCTTGCAAAGCCTACCAGTAAAAGTGTTGCTATAACTTTTTTTAGCATTATGCTTACTCCTTTCAGCCAGCTTCTATGAAATTACAGACCCTTTTTCTTTATATATGTACAAGAACATGCAAAATCATCCTAAAATGTGAATCTTTTATTATCATACCATATCCGAAAGCGTTTTATGAAAAACGAAAAGAAAAACGCACCTTAAAAAGGTGCGCTTCTGCTATCTTATGCGTGCGTTTTTGATTGAAGCTTATCGCGTAGTACCATCTGTAAGATACCACCATGACGGTAGTAATCAATTTCAACTTCGCTATCAAAACGAACTAATACGTCGAACTCTTTTTTGTTCCCAGCTTCATCCGTTGCAGTAACTTTTACAAAGTCACGTGGTTTTACTGTTTCATCAATTTGAACACTAATTGTTTCAGTTCCAGTTAAGCCTAATGTTTCAGCGCTTTCGCCTTCTTTAAACTGAAGTGGAAGAACACCCATTAACACAAGGTTTGAACGATGAATACGCTCAAAGCTTTCAGCGATAACCGTTTTAATACCAAGTAAGTTTGTTCCTTTAGCAGCCCAGTCACGAGAGCTTCCCATTCCGTAATCTTTACCTGCTAATACAACAAGACCTGTGTTTTCTTCTTTATACTTCATACAAGCATCGTAAATGCTCATCACTTTATTTTCAGGCCAGTACGTTGTCCAGCCACCTTCAGTACCTGGTGCAATTTGGTTTTTAATACGGATGTTTGCGAACGTACCGCGCATCATTACCTCGTGGTTACCACGACGAGATCCGTATGAGTTAAAGTCTCTTGGCTCAACGCCTTTATCTTGTAGATACAGGCCAGCTGGTGATGATTTTGCAATTGAACCTGCTGGTGAAATATGGTCTGTCGTTACAGAATCTCCAAACTTCGCTATAACACGCAGGTCATTTAATGCTTCTACCTCACCTGGCTCTTCAGATAACCCTTCAAAGAACGGCGGGTTTTGAATATATGTTGAGTCATTATCCCACGTGTAAAGCGCTTCTTCACTTGTTTCAATTTCGTTCCAACGCTCATTATCATCAAACACGCGATCATACTCTTTACGGAACAATTCTGGCGTTACAGTTGCTTTTACTACTTCTTTAATCTCGTCTTGAGAAGGCCAGATATCGCTAAAGAATACTTCTTTACCGTCTGCTCCTACACCAATCGGATCTTTCTGCAGGTCAATATCAACTGTACCAGCAAGAGAATACGCTACAACAAGCGGTGGAGATGCTAAATAGTTTCCTTTTACAAGCTGGTGAATACGACCTTCAAAGTTACGGTTACCTGACAACACTGACGTAACTAATAAATCGTTATCTGCAATTGCTTGCTCGATTTCGTCTTCTAATGGACCAGAGTTTCCGATACATGTTGTACAGCCGTATCCAACTACGTTGTAACCAATTTTTTCAAGGTAAGGAAGTAAGCCTGAGCTTTGTAAATAGCCCGTTACAACTTTTGAACCTGGTGCTAATGATGTTTTTACGTAAGCTGGAACATCTAATCCTTTTTCAACTGCTTTTTTAGCTACTAAACCAGCCGCTACTAATACGTATGGATTTGATGTATTTGTACAGCTTGTAATTGCAGCAATAGCAATTGCACCTGTTTTCATTGTTGTTTCTGTACCGTCAGCAAGCTTAAATGTTACTTCTTTTTCTACATCAGAAGTACTTAAGCCAAAGCTTTGATTACTTACAGGAGCTATTAGCGCTTTTTTAAATTCACTTTGCATGTCTGAAAGTGGAATTAAATCTTGAGGACGCTTTGGACCTGAAAGGTTTGATTCAATTTCGGCTAAGTTAATTTCTACTACATCTGTAAACGTTGGCTCTACTGCATCTGGAGTATAGAATAAGCCGTTTTCTTTTGTATATTGTTCGACAACCTGAATATCAGCTTCATCACGACCCGTAAGACGCATATAGTCTAACGCTTCGCTATCAACTGGGAAGAATCCACAGGTTGCTCCATATTCCGGTGCCATGTTAGCAATTGTGGCGCGATCTGCTAATGGAAGTTGAGCTACACCTGGTCCGAAGAATTCAACAAATTTTCCAACAACACCTTTTTGACGAAGTACTTGCGTTACTTTTAAAGCAAGGTCTGTTGCTGTTGTACCATTTGGTAATTCACCAGTTAGCTTCACTCCAATAACTTCTGGTACTGGGAAATACGAAGGTTGACCAAGCATTCCTGCTTCTGCTTCAATACCACCAACGCCCCAACCTAGAACGCCAATACCGTTAATCATTGTTGTATGAGAGTCAGTTCCGACCAATGTATCTGGAAACGCTAAGTACTCTCCGTTTTCTTCTACTGCATGGACTACGTTTGCTAAATATTCTAAATTTACTTGGTGTACGATTCCTGTTGCAGGAGGTACAGCACGATAGTTATCAAATGATTTTTGAGCCCAGTTTAAGAACTTATAGCGCTCTGTGTTGCGTTGAAACTCAAGATCCATATTTACTCGTAAAGAATCTAATGTTCCCGCTTTATCTACTTGAACTGAGTGGTCAACTACGAGATCTACTGGAATTTCTGGATTAATTTTATCTGGGTCTCCACCTAAATCAGCCATTGCTTTACGTAAAGATGCTAAGTCAACAACTGCTGGTACACCTGTGAAGTCTTGAAGAATAACTCGTGATGGCTTAAACGGCACATCTACTTCTTGAATTTCATCAGTTCCCCATTTTGCTAAATTTTCTACGTGCTCTTTTGTGATTACACGTCCGTCTACTTGACGAAGAACGGATTCTAATAATACTTTAATTGAATACGGTAGTTTTGAAACTGCTCCTAAACCGGCTTCTTCTAATGCTTGTAAGCGGTAATAATTATATGTGCTACCGTTAACTGTGAATGACGAACGAGCGTTAAAAACGTCTTTTTTAGTCATTTCATTACCCCCTTAAATGCTATGTATAAAGGATTTTACTTACCCCATCCTCTATTCCCTTCACCATCTATCTTAATATAATGTTATACATAAGTAAATAAAAAGAATGTTATTAATTTACATAAGTTTTTCTTATAACATAATCATTAATCACAAACATTTTCTAATAATTCATATTTCATCGACTTTTGTGCATATTAAAAATGGAGGTGAATAAAATGGCTAATCATAAATCAAAGCACGTCATTCCTGGAGCTAACGCTGCTAGCGCTCAGGGAAAAGGAGCAGGTTACAATGAAGAATTTTCAAATGAGCCGCTAACTGAACAACAAAAGCAAAATAATAAAAAACGCAAAAAAAATCAATGAGCTAGTTTAACATCGTGCTTTATCGTTCATAATGATTATCAGTGTTAGATAAGCACATACCTTAAACCTCATGATTTCTAGCATAAAAAGCCATGTTTTCACATGGCTTTTTGGCTATTTATTCATTCACTTCGTTCATAATTCCCTGCAAGTCCTGCTGAAACTGTGTAAGCTGCTGACGCTGCGTTTCAGTAGCTGTTTCCAGCGCATTGTTAATTTGTTCATATGTTTCATTAATTTCTTCTTTAAGAAGCTTTAGCTCATGCCCATACGCCGCATCGTGTTTTACAATATTTGATTGTGCATACGCATCTAGCGTTTGTTTATGGCCTTGTTGAGCTGCTTGAAAAGCCTGCTGACTATTTTTATGATATGGCATAATATCTCTCCTTTTTTACATTGTTCTGTTGTATTGTTTCATATCCCTCTGCTATTCATACCCCTCTTTTACAGGTTAAAAATGCCGAGCATAGATGCTTCTATAATGAGCGACATTAAGAAAGAAGCAACGAAAAGGAGGAGCTTTCATATGAACAAAAACGATAGTAAAGACATGCATAAAAACGCACCTAAAGGACATCAAACTGGGCAACCTGAACCGCTTAGTGGATCTCATAAAGTAAAGAATCGTCAACATACTCGTCAAAAGCATAATAGCGGTCACGATATGTAAAAAAAGAGCCCTTAACGGCTCTTTTTTTGTTTATTAGCTTGCATCGCTTGAATTTCCTCTGGCAGCTCGTTATCTCTTTCTTCTGAAAGAGGTAACGGCATAACTCCTGATAAAATTTCTGTTGTAACTTCATCATTTCTGCGTTCATTTCGAGTCACAGTATCTTTTCCTTTCTATACATCATTTCACAATCTTTGAAAGCTTGCATATGATGGTTATGGAAGAACGTGTATCATAACGGAGGAAACAAGTATGAACAACAAACATTCTAAAAACGATTGCTCAAAAAGTTTTCAAGAACTGCTAGAGTTAATTTTGGAAAATCCTTTTATGAGCTATTTAGATTATGATTCTGTTCGCGCAGATTTATTCGAAACGGAAGATACTTATATTGTGGAAATAGAGCTTGTTGGCTATCATCCTCACCATATCCATGTATCAGTTGAATTACAAACTCTTCTTCTTGTAGCAACAAAGCAAGTGAGCTATGAGCAATATGATGATAAACGGCATACGTCTCAAAAAGCTTTACGTGAGGAAAAAATTGGAAAAACAATTGATTTTCCTTTTTTGTTAACCAATAAAAAAATTGTCGGAACCCTTCAGAATTCCATACTAGAAATTACCATTTACAAAAACTCCAACGTGACTTCTCCCACTGCTTATGTTCCTATCCAACCCTTCTTCAGCGAATAAACTCTATTCAAATGCTCTCTTAAATTGTTTATTTAGAACATAGATTAATTAAGGCTATTTACGTTTTAATAGTCTTAATTAATGATGTACATATCTTCTCTTCCTCGTTGCACACTATAGAAAAAAACGAGGTGATCTTTTGCTTCATACAGCATGGAAAGGCCAGCTGTCTTTTGGACTGATTGAATTTCCAATTAAGCTTCACGGGGCAGTTGAAGACAAGGACATTAAATTACGAACGCTGCACTCGGTTTGTTATAAACCCATCCATCATGTAAAGCGCTGTGAACATTGTGAACGTGATGTTGCATCAGATGAACTAATTAAGGGGTATGAAACAAGTGAAGGTCATTTTGTGACATTATCAGAACATGAGCTAGATGAGCTAAAAAAGCGATTTTCTCAAAGTAAGACCATTGACATTTTACATTTTGTCGAGCTAGAAGAAATTGATTCAATCTACTTTGATAAAAGTTATTATATTTCAGCCAATGAATTTGGTGGGTACGAATATAGCGTCTTATTGGAGGGGCTTGCACTAAGTGGAAAGGTTGGTATTGCAAAGGTCTTTCTATATTCCAAGCAGCAGCTTGCAATCATTCGTTCTTATGGAGACTGCCTTTTATTACAAACGCTGCACTTTCATGAAGAGCTTCGCCATGTACAAGACGTGCCTCATGTCGACGCCTTGCCTTCTCTATCAACCAAAGATCGTGAAGCAGCTATGGAAATCATTAATAAGTTGTCCGCTCCGTTTGAACCAAAAATGCATCATAACGACTATCGTGATATGCTACATGAACTAATTCAAAGCAAAGACGCTATGGCTTCTTTCAGTCAACAGCAGTCTGAACAAGACGTTACAAAGCTTATGCAAATGTTAAAACTAAGTATCGATCAATCCAACTTAAAGCCGAGAAAGCCTCGTAAAAAGGCGATTCAGAAAAAGGCATAAAAAAGCGAACAATATTAATTGTTCGCTTTTTTCACTACAGATTCTTTAGGAATAATGGTTCCATAATCTACGGGAACTTTTATATACTGAGTAATTTGTTTGTTTTCTACAAATACAACTACATTTTCCTGACTATTTAATACGCTGTTTAATGTAGCATCCGACCATTTAAATCCAAGTTCTTTATTAACATCCTTTACTGACGCTTCTGGGCCAAAGACATATACTTCATCCCAGTTAAAATCAAAGAGTTCATTAAAATCAATCACTGCGTAGTCGCTTTTCGTTTCTTCTTTTGTTTTATTTATCTCATCTACTAATTGAGACTCTAGCTGTGCCTGATTGCGTTCACTATAGGCACGATCAATAAAAAATGTAGCTAATAATGCAGCTACTGTGAATAGTAAAATCTTCTTCACAACCTGCTCCTCCTGTCAGATTCATCGTTGTCGTATATACATATGATGCGACTCTATCTTTTTACATTTTAGAAAATTCAACAAGAAATTACAACTAATATCTAAATTTGTCACAGAAATATTACATAAAGTTTGCTTTTGTATAAAAAGTAATTCTTCGTCCATACTAAGAAGAAAAGGCAGGTTTATAAAACACATGAAGCACATTTCCATTATCATCGTAAAATTCATTTCGTGTATGATTGCGTTCGCTATTGGACTGGATTTATTTTTCGATGCAACGTTTGTTGACATTTTATCGTTTAGCGCTTTTGTAACCGCTGCATCTTACATATTAGGTGATCGCATTATTCTTCCCGCTTTAGGTAATAAAGCAGCTACTGCTTTTGATTTTATTTTGGCCTATATGAGCGTATGGATATTCGGGACAATTCTATTAAATAACTATATGCAAATCGCATGGGGAAGCATTTTATCCGCAACGATTATTACCGGTGTTGAAGTGCTTGTACATCGCTACTCATTAGCGCACTTCTTTCAAAATCGAACGCGTACTGTAAAAAGAACAGAGTTTCGAAAAGGTTTTGCATATGGCACTGAATTTGCGGAAGAGCACGATTCAGATATTCATGATCCTCAAAAAAAATAACCGGAAAGCAGGCGCTTTCCGGTTATTTTTTTATTTTGACTAGTGACCAATACTGATTATTACGTATAATAAAAGTAAAGAAAGGTGGTGATTACCTATGAAAAACCGCGACAAACAGCGAAAGAAAAAGCGCAAGATCCTACAGGATTATCTCAAAAACAAGCTTAAAAATTTAAACCCAAAACAGTCTAAGGGTCCTGTATCTAATTATAAAAACCGCTAAAACCTAAAAGGGTTAATGAATAATCTCTGTCTTACCAATTTCCCACTCTAAGTCGAATAATAGCTGATCAACACCGATAATAATAGTATCTAATCCATTCCAAAACACAGAGGATAACATGCCCTTTTTCTTCATACCTAACAAGAGTTCATTCATAAATGTCTCAAGAGAAATGTCAATGACTCTGCAGCCAGATGGTGCATGCTGTAAACAACACTGTGCATATTCTTTGCAAGGCCATACGGGTACTAATCGCTTATTGTCATCATTTCCGGTCATCTTTACCTGATTATGTTCATCAAGAACAATCCAAACTCGTTTGCATTTAATTACTTGCTCGATAAAATACGTGTAGCGATCATGAGCAGAAGCATTTACTAATTGCTGAAATATTGATTGTTCTACCATCATTGTTCCCCTCCATTTTCTATTTTTTTAAAGGAGTTCAATTGAACTTATTTTCAGTATATAGATTCGTTAAGAAAACGGTGCCACCTTACGTTTCTTTTAAAGAATATACTAGTTAAATTTAGTCAAAAGACCTAAGATAAAGTCTTGGACTATTTTTTCATTGGTTGGTAAAAAAGGAAGAGCTCCAATTCCTATTTTTTCAATACTTTTAAGAAAGTAGTCTACAGATGTTTTATCATTGCTTGGGAACAATACAATCGCCTTTTCAATGATGCGCTCATTTTTACTATTTAAAATGGCATCACGATATCGATGCATCGTATTCAGGTCTTCTTCTTTAGGAATAAAATCGTGACCTTTTCGGTGTACCCGATATTTGGCATCAAAAACATAGTTCACGTATTCTCCACTATTTTTTCCCAATGTCAATACTAAATCTGGTCTTTGGGTGGTCGTGTGCTTTGATCTGAATTCCTTTTGATAAAAAAGATAGATACGTTTTCCGCTCTTTGAAACGAATTCATGATGTGATGCTCCTGTATTCATGAACAGCTCATTTTGTGTTATTTTTATGCTGTTATGTGTTTTAACATCCATTTTACCGTTTGATTTTCAAACGTATCTACGGTATCGCTTCTACTTGTGCCAATGACTTTGTTCGGTATTACATACTTATTTCGTTTTAAGCGAACACCCCTTTTAGCAGGTACGAAATAATTAGGGTGTTTACGCAAGTATCCTATTGATAAGCTATCTGACTTTTTGAGCTGGTCTCCTCTCATAAAATCTCTCTCTTTTAAAACAGTGCGTGTTGGCTGCTTTTCTATCTGCTTAATATATTTCATAAATGGTTGAAAATGATGAGATATAAGGTGGTAAAACTCGAGCCAATTCCCGTCTTTTACTGTTAAATTCAAAGATCCTTTTAAATACGTATTACCTACCAGTTTGTAGGCCATCCCATACGTTGATTGATTAATGGATTCAACTATGGAAAGGTAATCGCTTTTATAGTCCATTTTGGTAGGAAAGATTTCAAGCGTAAAAGCTATTATTTTCTCTGTTCCGCTCATAACATGAAAAGTTGTATAGCCAATTTCATTTTGTAGAAGAATTGTACTGAACAAAATTGACTGTCCGTCTCCATACACACTCCGACTTTTTTGCTTGATGCCTGTCATTTCATTTACTAAAAACAGCTCTTTTTGTCCCTTTGACACCACCATTACTTCATACTGTTCATTTTCAAAAAATAAGGGCTGGAGAGGTGAATTTTGTACATGCTCTCTCTCCTTAGGATGATACACTTCGACCTTTTCAATATCTTGCCCTGTACAAGAAAAAAACATCGACTCGCTTACTTCCTCATTAAGTGTTTCAGCTTTTCCGCTAATGGTGACGGTACAGTTTCTCATGGCAATTTTAACGAACGGTATTTGTCCAGAATGATGTATATCCAAATGCCTCATACCTTCTAATCATCTCCATTACTTTTTTCGCACTGCGAGGAAAACGCATTCGTTCCGCTTCAATAACAGCTGTTTCAATATTTTGATCAACAAATGTATTCGTACAGTAATAGTATAGTTCCTTTAATACGTCAAACGTGTATACGTCACCTCCACTAATGCGTGGAGCTATTTTTTGTAACAGCTGAAAGTCAAATGCCTGATCAAACGTAAACACGCCGCTTTTAATAGCATAAATCATATAAAAACAGATTTCGTCTCTCATTCGATAACCAACTTGACAATCGATAGGCCTTAATAATTCATTTAGAGACATTAACTCATTTGTAACCTCATTAATTAGCTCCCCATGCTCAACGTATGCATCGGTGCATCTTCTTCTTCTCTTTTTAACACAAGGTATAGTCTCTGTCCGTCTTCACTCAGCGCATACGATATCGCAAGGCCCGTTACGCTCTTTTTGTCCACAATGTTGATATAGGGGAAAAGCGCTGTTTGCATTCCGGTTATTTTGAATTCTTCGCGGTTAACTTCAGAAAGCTTATAAAGTGAAAGTGGAATTCGTCTCGTTAGCATATTGTCGACTTCGTGAGAAAGCAAAGCATCGCTTTCTTTTGCAGAAAAATTTTCAGCAACGTATAGCAATCGTTCTCGTAAACTCATCGACTCATTCCTCCTTTTCTATACGTAAAAGCATCGCCAAAAGACCATGCTTGTTTTCTCCAGTATTTTCTTATCTTTATTATATAGTATGCGCTTTAATTAGAGAAATGTTATGAAAGCCTGTTTCCTTACAGTCTTGTAAGAAAACTGTAAGCTCGTGTAGTAGGGTGTGATTATTACCTTATTTTATAATTGAGAAACAAAAGTAATCTTCCATCCAAAGTAAACACACTCACTAATTAAATTTTAAATAGAAAATAAAGGATTAAAGGAGAGATTTAAATTGAAGTATTTTTTCCAAGCAGGCGCATGCGTCATTTTACTAGTAGGTGGTATTGTTATTTTCACTTATGCCGGCATTCAATTTCTATACGGAAAAGTAAGAGAATCAACAGCCAGAAATCACGGATAAAACCATGCTATAACAAGGAGTTTATCATGCCTCTATTTATTACTATGAATAGATAATAATCGCACTATTCTCGTTGACAACATGGTTTTGTAAACTAGATTTGTTATAATAAAATACATATAACTTATTACAAGAGACTCTTGGAGGTTTTATGTTACAAAAGTTCGGTTATTCTCAATATGAAAGTCAAGTATATGAAGCGCTTGTATCGAGCGAAGAGTCGTTGGACGCAACGGCTATCGTGCGTGCATCTCAGGTACCAAAAGCAAAAATCTATGAAGTATTAGATAAACTCATTGAAAAAGGTGTCGTGTTAAACACTCTTTCCGGTAAAAAAAAGTTTTACTCTGCGGTATCACTTGATGTCATTATTAAAAAGTTAAGCTTAGAATTTGAAGAAGATATTCGCGATTTGCAGTCTTATAAGATTAAGAAAGTTAGTCAAGATGATCACGTGTGGACACTAAAAGATGAAGCAACTATCATAGCTACAATCGATGAACTTATTCAAGATGCGTCGCATTCCATTTTGCTATCGGCTTGGAATACAACGCTTGAGCACTACCGCCCCTTGTTAGAAGAGAAAGAAAGAGAAGGAATTTCAGTTGAAATCTTAACAATTGGAGATTTGCGCACGACGTTGGAAAATACGAGCACGCTTCACCCCATGGAACACCATGAGAAGCTAGAACCATCTCAGCTCGTCATCGTGGATGAACAGTCCTTGCTGTTTGCAGGAATTGAAAACGAGACGTGGAAAGCCATTAAGACAAACTCTCAGCCCCTTGTTAAAGTATTTACCGACTTTTTTTATCATGATGTCGCTCTTACATATATCACAAAAAAATACCAAGAGCAGCTGCTGGAAGATGAAACGATTATGCGACTTCTTACTCGTCTTCGCTATTAGTAATCTCCCCAGCTCTCACGCTACTTTCTTACTCCATATAGACGTTAATTAAAAAAAGATTGCTTTTACGCAATCTTTTTTTAATTTTGCACTTGAAAGGAGCTACAATAAAGGTTACTATTACAGTTGTAACTTTTATTAAAAGGAGTTTTATTTATGAATCATAAAGTGTACATACTTGCGATTGCTTCCTTCGTTGTAGGAACTGTTGAGCTTATTTTAGGAGGCATTCTCGACCTCATCGCAAGTTCATTTCAAGTATCAATTGCAAAGGCTGGATATCTAATCTCCATTTTCTCCCTTGTCTATGCAATTTCAGCACCTGTATTGTTAAACATTACGGCAAAATTCGAACGTAAAAAAGTTTATTTATGGGCTTTATTTATCTTTTTACTAAGTAATATCGTAGCGTTAGCTAGTACGGGTTACTCCATGCTGATGGTTTCTCGCATATTAGCTGCTATGAGCGGATCGTTCATTATTGTGTTATCTACAACAATGGCATCGCGCCTTGTGAAACCTGAATATCAAGGCAGAGCACTAGGAATTGTATTTATGGGTATTAGCGCTTCGTTAGTACTTGGGATTCCGATTGGCATTTTTATTGGAAACGCGTTTGGTTGGCGTGAAGTCTTTATTTTAATTGCACTTTTAACAGCGATTATTATGGTTATCGTTGCAATTAGCATGGATCGCTTAGAACCTGCTCCAGTAGTACCGATTAAACAACAGCTTAATGCACTTCGCAATACAAAAATGCTGTCTATTCATATCGCAACCTTTTTTGTATTAGCTGGTCACTTAACGCTGTATGCTTATTTCACACCGTTTTTACAAGAAACATTTGGATTATCAAGCGGAATGGTGACGCTTGTATACGGCATTTTCGGATTAGCAGCCGTAGCAGGTGGAGGTTTTGGTGGCGTTCTTTCTGATAAACTTGGAGCACCTACTGCCGTCATTGGAATTATCGGTGCCTTTTTTCTAAGCATGGTCGCTCTTCCTTTTGCCGTTAAGCTGCCTTTTATTTTATTCTTAATTGTGATGACGGTTTGGAGCGCTCTAAGCTGGGCCGTTTCACCAGCTCAGAACAACTTAATTATTCAAAGCGCCAAAGACAATCCCGATGTATTGATTAGTACAAATGTTGCCATTTCTCACTTGGGAATTGCTGCAGGATCTTACGTGGGTGGAATTATTATTAACGGCTATTCATCTCTCTTTAACGGTTGGGTTGGTTCTATTTTAGTTTTACTAGGTCTACTAGCAACCGTAATTGCTGTAACGCGCCCAAGCATTTCCACTAACTCTATTCAAAGTAAATAAGAAAACCCGCTGCTTGTAGCAGCGGGTTTTATCGTTGATAACGATGACCGTTTATTAGCCCTCCAATTAATAAAATAGCAGCGGTTAAATAAAACCAAATCATTAAGATGATAATACTCCCCAACTGACCATATATTTCAGAATAACTACCAAACTTCACGTAATACGAAAACCCAGTTGAAGCCACTTGCCAGCCTAGCGTTGCAAAGATAGCCCCTGGCAATACTTCTTTCCATGCAATTTTGGCACTCGGTACCATTTTATAGAAAAAGATAAAGAATAAAAGCAGAAAACTCGTACCGATTCCCCAACGAATAATGGTCCAGCTTGTATACCAAAAATCCGGAATTTTAACTTTTGTTACGATAAAGTGTCGTGAAATTTCCTCTATAATTGGAACGAAAAGCGACAGTGACACGATAATCATAAAGCCAAGCGTCAAAATCAAATCATTTATTAATGCATGAAGAAAAGTTTGCTTTCGCTCAATTTGATGCGCATCATTTAACGAGCGTACAAGAGACTGAATCGCCATTGAAGCAAGCCAAAACGTAGCAATTAAGCTAAAGGACAATAATTTCTTTCCGCTTTGGTTTAAAACAGACGTAACCGACCTTTCAATAATATCGTATGCACTTTCCGGCACAAACGGCTGAATAAGCACCAATAAATTATTGGTATCAATCGGAAAGAAGCTTAGCAATGAAAATAAAAAAATGATAAATGGAATAAAGGACAATAAAAAATAGTATGCTGTTTGCGCTGCTTGGTCAAAAAAACGCTCTGAAAAAAAACGTTGCAAGACCGTTTTTGATGTTTGAACTACCATTTGTATACACCTTCTTTTTGTACATGCACTTTGCTTTAGTATAATAAACTAAAATATGTTTCATTACTTATTTCTTCGTAAAGCATCTCACCCCTTTGCTTAACCAAACGAGTAAATCAGCATATAAGATCATCAGAGACTTGAAAAATGAGCTGAAATTCCTAAAATAAATATCTAGGTGTTTCGTCGTTAGCCATGAAAAATATAAATTTATTTCCCTTTTTTATCTGTTGTAAACATTTTGGTACTAAATAAGTCTTTATTATTAGACTTTGTTACGATGATGGCTTTTATTAGTAGCTTACACGCATAAAAAAAAGCTCATGTAGACATGAGCTTTACCATAGTGGCTCTTCTTCATCACTTAACTCGTATGAAAAAGGCATCATCATAATTGAAACAACAAATCCGAGGACGGTAACCGTCATTACATTTTGAAGAGGAAAATTAAGTACGGATAAGATAAGCCAAAGAATCAGAGGTGTAAATAAGTAGATTGACAATCTTTTTTGAGATTTTGCGGACATATATTGCTCTTCTCCACAATGTGGACACTTCATCACGTTTCGAAGCGTTAATAATTTTTTAACAGATGTTTTCCAATTCCATTTATGGTCACAGTTCTTACAGGTGGCCATTCGCATCACACTCCTATAATATAGAACACAAATTTACGTTCTTGTCTCCATTATACACTATTTTTTGATTTCCTCAAAATTAGTCAAAAAAAGAGAAAGGCTACGTGCCTTTCTCTCGGTACTTTTATCCTACTATCTCTAAACTTTTTTTACTTTCACTTTCATGATAACAAACGCTACAACTGCTATGATAGCAGCAACTAAGAAAGGTGCTTGAGGCGCTATTGCATGACCGATTACACCTGATAATAACGGTGCAAATGCAGCTCCTAACCAGCGAAGGAAATTATATCCACCTGAAGTAATCCCTCTTTCATACGGTGATACTTCCATAACGTAGCTTGTAAATAGTGCATTGTTTAGTCCTGATACTAAGCCTGATGCCATAACGAGAATAATACGTAGCGCCGTATTATCTGTTACAAATAGTAAAGCTAAGATAACAGCAAAGATAATCAAGCTAATATGCAGCACTTGTTTCGGCGGATACTTCATTTCTAATTTATGAGCTAAAATAGCAGATCCGTAAGCTAAGCATAACCCCCAACCAAAGAAGACAAAACCAATTTGCAAGGCACTAATCGGTAAAATAAGAGGTGTATAGGCTAAGACCGTAAAAAAGCCATAATAATAAAGCATTCCGGAAAGCGCACCTTGGGTAAACGGCTTACACTTATAGAGCTGAATAATATCTTTAAAGCCTGCTGCCTTTCTTGGCCTACTAGAACCAGGTTGTTTAACGATTGTTAAAACGAGAATAAATGCAATAAAAATCAAAATACTAGTTCCGATAAACGGTAGTCTCCATGAAGAGCTACCAAGTACACCACCAACAAGTGGTCCACCTGCCATTCCTAATCCGATAGCTGCTTCGTACATTCCAACCGCTTGTTTCACTTCACCTGATAGTGCAATTAACAGCGTCATAGCAGTTGCGAAGAAAAATGAATTACCTAACCCCCAGCCGGCACGGAAAATGGATAGCTGTGGAATATTATTAGACAAGCCACAAAGCGCAGCGAAAATTGTTACGATAATAAGTCCTGTAACCATCAAGCGTTTATCTCCAAATCTGGAAGCTAAAATCCCAGCTGGAATCATCATGATAGCCATCATTAATAAGTATGACGTAAATAGCATTTCAACTTGCCAGTGAGAAGCTCCTATTTGAGCCGCAATCTCTGGTAAAATTGGATCTACAACTCCTATTCCCATAAATGCTAAAAACGTAGCAAAAACCGTGATGACTTGACCAACACGGCTTTTAGAATGTTGTTGTTCCACACGCGTCACTCCTCTTGTTCCTTTCGCTTCCGAATGTCTGTAGCTCGTTTATGCATGGCCTCTAATTCCTCTTTAAATGTCATCATCTTATCGACTTTGTACATAATCATTTCCATTTGAGTATGAATCATATTTTCAATTTCCAATACATCTTGAGCTGAGACATCCTGATCTCTTTTTGCTTGTTCAATCGTTCTTTTTAACGACATAAACTCTTGAAGTTCTTGCAGGGAAAAGCCAAGTACTTCTTTTGCTTCTGCTACTTTTTTCAACTCACTTACTTCATCTTCCGTGTAGAGTCGAACATTTCCCTTTGTACGTGAAGGAGGCAAAATTAGCCCTATTTCTTCATAGTAGCGAACTGCTCGTTTTGTTAAACCTGTCATTTTTGTTACTTCATCAATTTTGTACATGTACAGTAAACCTCCAGGGATATAACATTAACGTTAACGTAAACTTTACTTTCATAAGAATACCTAACGTTAACGTTAATGTCAACGTATTGATTTTGATTCACTTATAATTTCAAGCATATTTTCACTCTATATTTTAGATAAGTTTTGCCGTCTTTTAAGAAATTTTTAAGAATTCCTTTCACTTTTCTTTACGATTGCTCCTTAGACTAAGTGTATCACCTTAGAACAGACCGTCTATTGATTATACAAAGGAGGATACTCAAATGAAAAAGGCGACTAGGTTTCAAGATTATAACGGAGAACGCTTTCAAAAAGATTTGATTGCTGGACTCGTGGTAGGTATTGTAGCAATTCCTTTAGCTATGGCATTTGCCATTGCTTCTGGCGTTCGACCGGAATATGGTATTTATACAACGATTATTGCCGGGATTTTGGTCTCCTTATTCGGAGGATCCAGATTCCAAATCGCAGGTCCGACAGGTGCTTTTGTTCCTATTTTATTAGGAGTTGTCATGCAATATGGTTATGAGAATTTAATTATAGCTGGCTTTATGGCAGGAATTATCTTAGTTACCGTTGGACTTCTTAGGCTTGGAAAGTTTATCAAGTTCATTCCAAAACCAGTGACAATTGGTTTTACTGCCGGCATTGCAATTATTATCTTCTCAGGACAAATTGCAAACTTTTTAGGATTACACAATATAGAAAAACACGAAGCTTTTCACCTTAACATGTGGGAAATTATCACAAACCTATCTGCTGTCAATATTTATAGCATACTAATAGCTATTATTTGTTTAGTAATTGTCCTTATTGCACCGAAATTTATTCCAAAGGTTCCTGGTGCGTTGTTAGGCATTCTATTTTCCACTTTGATTGCCGTTCTTTTTTTTCAAGACAAGGTTGCCACCATTGGATCAACCTATGGTCCAATCCCAAATGAACTCCCTACTTTTCAGTGGCCTGAATTAACAATTGATACCATTGTTATGCTATTACCAGCAGCACTTGTAATCGCTATGCTCGGTGGAATTGAATCGCTTCTATCAGCTATGGTAGCTGACAGTATGACAAAGACAAAACACAACAGCAACAAAGAGCTTGTGGGACAAGGAATTGCCAACATGACCACTTCCTTATTTGGAGGTATTCCTGCAACAGGAGCAATCGCTCGAACAGCAACAAATATTCGTAACAGAGGAACTTCGCCTATTTCAGGAGTTGTACACGGCCTTGTTGTACTCATCGTTTTGTTGGTATTAGCACCTTATGCATCTCATATTCCACTAGCAAGCATGGCACCTGTATTAATGGTCGTTGCTTTTAATATGAGCGAACGAAAAGAATTTGCTCATATTTTCAAAACAAAAACTGCAGACTCTGCAGTTTTAGCAATTACGTTCTTACTAACCGTATTCTTCGATTTAACAACAGGTGTTGGGGTAGGATTGCTCTTTGCCATTATTATGTTTGTTAAGCGTATGAGCCAATCGCTTCACGTGTCAAAAACAAACCATGATGATGAAAAATCCCAGCTTCAAATGTACACGCTAGAAGGCTCGCTCTTTTTCGGCTCGGCTGAACGCTTAGAAGAAGCAACGGATAGTATCATTCAATCGAATGCAGACGTTGTTATTTTAAAAATGGAGCAGGTTTCATTTATTGACACCTCAGGCGAAAATCTACTATCAAACGTTCATCAAAGGCTTAATGAAGATAACCGGGCATTATTAATTACAGGGCTAGATGCTCAGCCAAAAGAGATGTTTCTAAAAACTGGACTGTATGATCGAATTGGACGGCAACACTTTTTTTCTCAGGCAGGTAAAGCACTTGATTATGCACAATCTTTTGTTCATACAAAACGTAAGCGAAAAGCTAATCAACCCGCATTTTCTTCTTAAATACAAAAGAGACTGAGACATAAGTAGTTCAGCCTCTACTATACCTGAACGATTGAGAGTTGATAACTTTTAATCGTTCAGGTTTTTTGGTTGATTGTGAAAACAATGTTGGAAACAGGGTGGAATGGAGCGTAGGACACTCGACTCCTGCGAGAAAGAGAGGGAAAACTGTGATCCCGCAGCGCAGCGAGGAGCTCAGGTTCCTCCCCGCGGAAAGCGAGTGGCCGTAGCGCAATGGAACGAATGTGTTGAGACAAACCAAAGAGATGGGAACAGCTAGTGTTCGTCTTTTAGAAGCCATCATTTTGTTATGTCCCAAACTCTTTTTTACTTATTGATATTCCATTAACCAATAGCGTTCAGATACAGGGCTTCTTCAACCACTTGCACCCACCCCTTCTTCTTATAAAACAGCAGCGCTTTGTCATTTTTTGATACGCACTTCAGACGCAGTGGCGGATTCATTTTTTGAATGGATGCATCTACTAACGCTGTTCCAACACCTTTTCTTGAATAATCGGGATGCGCAAATAAGCAGTGAATAAAATTATCAGGAAGATACAAAGATACAAACCCCACAACTTTATCATCAAGCTCAGCAACTAGTAGATGTTCACCTACCATATCCCTATCAAAATCCTCAAGCTGAAAGGCTTCAGCTTTCATCCAATGAAAGTGGTGACTGCGAGATTCCAAATAAATAAATCGCAATTTCCTTCCCCCTTAAATATTAAAGCGATATCCCGCTCCCCAAATTGTCTCTAAGTACTGAGGCTGGGCAGGGTTTTGTTCAATTTTCTCACGCACTTTTCGTACATGCACCGTAACAGTTGAAATATCTCCAGTCGAATCAAACCCCCATAAGTTTTCAAACAGTTGTTCTTTGCTAAGCACTTGGTTTGGATGAGTAATAAGAAATAATAATAAATCGAACTCTTTTGTAGTAAATGTTACTTCCTGATTATAAACGAAGACGCGACGGGCTAGCTTATCCAATTCAATATGATGAACTTTAATTAGTTTTTTTGTGTGATTGCGCTCGCTCAAGCGCTCATAGCGAGATAAATGCGCTTTTACTCTTGCTACAAGCTCTCCAGGGCTAAATGGCTTTGTGATATAATCATCCGCACCCAGCCCAAGACCTCTAATCTTATCGATTTCTTCTTTTTTAGCTGATACAAGTAGAATAGGTATATCTTTTACCGCTCGAACTCGTTTGCACACTTCAAATCCGTTTAGCTTTGGGAGCATAATATCTAAAATGATTAGGTCAAACTCTTCGTTTAAAGCTCTTTCTAAACCTTCTTCTCCGCTATGCTGCACATGTGCTTCAAACTGGTTAATTTCTAAATAATCACGCTGTAACTCTGCAATACTTGGCTCATCCTCAATTAGTAATATACGCTTCACTCTTGCTATCACCTCTATTTAGTTATTTTTCGCAAAGAAAAATAGATGCTTGTTTCTTTATGTAATGTACTTGTTGCCCAAATTGATCCACCGTGCGAGTCAATGATTTGTTTGGCAATTGCTAGCCCTAGACCACTTCCACCCGTCTGCGTATTTCTCGATTCTTCAGCTCGATAAAACTTGTTAAATATGTAAGGAAGCGCTCTCGGCTCGATACCGCACCCATTGTCTACTATTCTTACAATTACTTCACTTTCATTTTCACTGAGCACCAGTTCAATACGCTTATCCTCTTTATCCATAAATTTGATGCTATTTGTAATTAAGTTCATTATTACTCGCCGCAGCTTATCTGTATCTGCTTTTACATAAGCTCTTTTAGAAAGCGTTGTATAAAAGCGTAATAGCACTCCTTTTTCTTCTAACTCAAATTGCAGCTCCTGGTTGAGGTTCTCCATAAAATCATTAATATTCACGGTTTCAAAATGAAACGGTACTTCATGCAAATCTAGTTTAGAAAATAAAAAGAGCTCGTCAATTAAGCTATTCATATCCTTTGCTTTTGTAGAAATTGTTGATAAGTATTTTTCAAGCTTTTCAGGTGTGTTGGCTACGCCATCTTGTATCCCTTCAACATAACCAATGATTGAGGTAATCGGCGTCTTTAGGTCATGTGAGATGCTTGACAGCAGCTGCTTACGATTTTCTTCATAATGAACCTGAAGGTCAATAGATGATTGCAGCTTTTTTCTCATTTCTTCAAAAGAATTGGTTAACTCGTTTATTTCATCTTTGGAATTGTGCTTATACGGTATTGAGAAATGAACGTCTCCTTGACGAATGCGTTCAGCTGCTCGCTTTAATCTATAAATTGGCTTAATAACGCTTCTGGACACAACATAGTTAACAAAACCAATGATCACCACAAATAAAAGCAAGAGAAAAATAAATAAAAACGGAAAAACTTTATGAACAATTCCAACGTAAGGGCTAATGCTTCGTAAAACAAAAACAGTTCCTTCATCCCGATTTGGAAAGAAAAAATCTAATTTGATGTATGAATAAAACTTATTTTTAATTCGAATAATGTCTTGTTCATATGTAGCTGATTTTGTACTTTTTTCATTAAAATGCGGCAGCTCTTTGTCCACTGTTCGCTGATCTATAGAGAACGATGAGTACGTCACTTCTTCATTCTTTCTGACAATTACATCAATGCCTTCTTGCTCATAACTTTTAATTATTTGCTGATTTAAAAGTTGATTTGGGTCCTCTTGACTCAGCAGCTTTACATTTAAAAATGTCGTTTCTTCTTCCGGTGTTAAGAGCTTATATACATATGCATTGGAGTATGTTTTTTGCAGAAAGTTAGCATCCCCTGTAATTGAAAAAAACACTAAGAAGCCAAAAAGCAAAAGCAGAAGCACAAAAACTAAAACCATGCTAAGATAGGTTAATAAAAAGCGAAGTTTTAATGACATGTCCACATCCTTTCTTCTTGCTGAAAAAGAAATTATTATTAAACTATTTTGATAATTAAACCATATCACAAAAAAAATTAAGAATCTCTTAATATGGTCCTACATTACAATTATTTACATTTCGTTCATGTTATTCATTCATTTTTGTATACGGAGGGTTCACACATTGCAGTTCATGAAAGCAAATTTTAGCCATATAAACAGTATTTCAACATTATATATTGATAGTTGGAAAACCACTTATCGCGATCTAGTTCCAGACTCTTATTTAGAAAAGCTCTCCTATCAAGAAAGCGAAGAAAAGTGGAGCAATTTTTTACAGAAGGACGGGGCTTCTATTGTAGCAGCCTTCAGCGATCAGCAAACTATCGTTGCTTTTGGTGCGTATGAACAATACAGCCACTCATCACATAAAGGTGAATTGGTTGCATTATACATTTCAGAAGGCACACAAGGCCAAGGACTTGGAACCTTGTTAATGGACTTTATTAAAAGGGACCTTTATTCCTTAGGCGTCCAGTCAATCGATATTTGGGCCTTAGGAAAGAATAAGCGTGCAGTCAACTTTTACAAACGTCAAGGGGCACGGTTCGTAAAAAACCAGCCCCACGAATTTGACGGGGTATTTTTAGACGACGTTTTATACACCTATGATCTTACAAACAACAAGACGTGCCGCTCATAGCAGCACGTCTTGTTATTGAAACCGTTTAATTCGTACAAGAACTGGCTGAACGGACCACGTCCAAAATAAATTACCTTGGCTCATTATTAGTCGATCAAACCACTGTTCAAAAGTCATATGTAAGTTCACCGCTTGCTCAACCGGCTCATATTTGCTTTTAATTATGACTGAGTGCTCGCTTGCTTCTACTCTTCGGAGTAAAATCTCATTCTGATTGACAGCTCCAATAGTTATATAGTCTTCACTACATTGACTCTCCGTATCTTCCAAACGGTATAAGACAACGCTGTTTTCTACTAGATTTGACTCAAATAAGCGACAGCCGTTCGTTTCCCTTAAAAATTCTCGGTAGTCTTTTGGCATAACGCACCTATGCTTTTGTTCAAATTGATGAATTATTTCTTCTACTAAACCCTCGTAAAATGTGCACGTGGTGAAATTAACTTCTCCATTCCCTTTATACACTTCAATTACATCGTTATTTTCCCATAGCCTTTGTTTTAGTGCGTTTATTGTTTTTTTGACCATAAGATCCTCCTATTTTTGGATTGAACAAAAAAACATACATACACTAATTACACAAATGGGTTCTTAATTCCTTCTTTCACTTATAAATACAGCTACCATTAAATACTTTCTCCCTTATTTTAAAAGTAAAAATTTATTCAGAATTCAACACATCAAAACTTTTTCTTTTATGAAAATGTAGCTACAATACAACCTACAGGAAAGGAGTTACGATAATGGCAGTATCTGAAAACTTATCGATTCAGTTTGAAGATTATCCGCAGCTAACTTTTATACTGCTCGGTCGCAAAAACCAAACGGTGCGCTCATTGAGTACAAAAAAACAAAAGCATTACTCACTCGTTTGAACGAAGCTGTTTTATTAGCTCTTCAAACATATTCCATAGATGAGCAATTGCTTCTTAATTCGTTTTTATATAATAATGCAGCTGACGGTTTTCCTATTCCAATTGACCGAATGGAAACAATTTATCCACACCTTTGGAAACCACAGTCGTTTCTAATGAAGAAATTGAGCTGTCACTACCCTACTTTTCTAAATGGAACGTTGAATCACATACTGCACTGTTTCAAACAATGGAAGCCTATGTTGCCTTATTAAATGAAAGTGGCATACATCAGCAGCTTGATGGATTTTCATCTATGTACAAACAGGAATTAAATCAGATTCAAAAAGAACCAGTAGAAGTACCAATAATGGTCCAAAAGAAACCACTTTCTTCTCTGTCTTTTTATAAGCTTCTAGAATTGATAGAGCTACTACAGGATTCTCAAACACAAGAAGTTTATTTCCAAGTAGTTGAAGGTCAATCAACAAACAGTATGCGCCAAAAAGGCTTAACAAACTTACACGCACACGACCTCTTGAACAACGTGAAGCGAAAGCATATTATAACGGTATTTGACCAACTTCAACATTTAAATCTCATACCAAAGAATAGCCGAAGCTTTACGCTGACTCCTAAAGGTCGTCGAATTTATCAACTGTTAACAGCTAAACATGCTTCTGCTAGCTAACCGATTCGGTTCAGCTAGCATTTTTTCTAGCAATTACTCTATTATGTTCGAAAATGTCCTCATATTTCCTTTCCATTCCTCATAAACTAGTTACTAGATTCAGAAGCGGTCTTGAAGGGAGTAAGCGATATTGAAATCTAGTAACGATAACCGTGCTAACTTTTTTGTTCTCACATATAGAATGATTATGGTCATTATATGCGTTGTTGTCCTCATTTCTTCAGCAGTCTTTGTAGTAAGCTACTCCGCATTCAAAGAGCAGTTTCATTCATCGATTGTGTATCAGACGTTATCAAAACATAAAGCAGAAACTCTATATTATTTAATGAGCCAAGAAAATCAGCATTTTAAGAAAGCGTTTGACGATAATTTTTCTACGCCTTCTTTATCTTCCACTCTACTAGAACTTTCCACTAGCATACGAACACAAGATGCGAGAAGCTTATTTGGATCTGAAATTCCAGGTTTTAGCATTTTCGACTCGAATTTAATTATTGCGGGTGAAGGAACTAATTTTACAAACTTTCCAAAAGAATCAGCTCCTCCAATCGAAGAAGTGTTAAAGGAAAGAGAAGTAGACAAGGAAGAAGTTGAACAACCTTCTACGGAAAAGGAAAAAGAGCAAGAAGAAAAGCCTCCAGCTAACACAACAAATGGACGAAAAGTCGTCTATATCTACCATACGCACAGCTGGGAGTCCTATTTGCCTTTACTAGGTTTAGAAGGCGATGGTAATGCTGATAAAGCAGCCGATAGTAAAACTAATATTAGCATGGTCGGAGAAATGCTCGGGAGAGAATTAGAATCACAAGGTATTGGTGCTGAAGTCGACACAACAAATATTGGCGCAAAGCTAAATGAAAAGGGTTGGAAACCACCGCGCTCTTATGCGATGTCTCGTACTATCGTACAAGAAGCCATGGCACAGAATAAAGATTTAACCTACCTTATTGACCTGCATCGAGATTCCCTTCGTAAAAAAGATACAACGATTCAAATTAATGACAAGTCGTATGCACGCGTCATGTTTGTATTGGGAAAAGAAAATCAAAACTTTGAGCAAAACTTAAAGCTTTCAAAAGCGCTTCATGAAGGGTTAGAAAAGAAGTATCCTGGATTAAGTCGTGGTGTACTCGGTAAAAGCAAAGCGAGCGGAAATGGAGTTTACAACCAAGATTTATCCACTAATGCTATTCTCATTGAAATGGGTGGCGTTGATAACAATATGGAAGAATTAACGAATACCGTAAAAGCGCTAGCAGATGTTCTCAGTGAATTTTACTGGGATGCTGAAAAGGTTAACGGAAATGAATCATAAGAAAAAGCTGCCAAGAGGCAGCTTTTTCTTATGATGTAGCGGGTAGTTGAATACTAACAACGGTCCCTTCATAATCATTTGCAATACTCATAAAGCCTTGATGCTCTTTAATAATGCTTTGACAAATAGAAAGACCTAACCCTACCCCTTCATCTTTCGTTGAAAAAAAGGGATCTCCAATTTTATTAATAATCGACAACGGAATACCAGGACCGCTATCTTTTATAAACAAACAGACCGTATCCTCTTTGTTTTGAACGTAAACTGCTATTTTCCCATTATGACCAATCGCTTCAATAGCATTTTTTATAATATTTAAAAACACCTGCTTTATCTGTGAAGCATCAAGCCATAACTTCGGCACGTAGTCGTCCGTTTCCAAGCAGATAGAAATATTATGTAGGTTCACTTCGCTTTGCAATACGCCAATTGTTGCTTGCATAACGTCAGTAATGGAAGTTAGTGTTTTTTTAGGCGCAGTGGGCTGCGTGACTAGTAAAAAGTCACTGATAAGCTCATTCATTCTATTTAATTCTGTTAACACAAGATCTTTAATATGACTACTGGTTTGGTTGTGCTCTTCAAATAGAAATTGGATAAAGCCTTTTACTGACTGCATAGGATTTCTAATTTCATGAGCTAAACCAGCGGCAAGTTGACCTACAAGCGCTAACTTATCTAAATGCTGTATTTTCTCTTCAAACTCTGGAATAATTACCTGCTGCTGTTGAGAAATGATGGTACCTAATACGTTTGCTAAGCGCTTAATTGATGAAACTTCTTGTTCTGTAAAAGTCTGTGGATTGGGATCTACTACGCATAGAGTTCCAAAGAGTTTACCATTTTCTAATACAATTGGTGCACCTAAGTAAGAGCCAACATCCGCATCATAAATAGCCTGCAGATGTTTTGTTCGAACATCGCACTTCGTATCAGAAATGACAAGTGACTCTTCACACGTTACCAAATTACAAATCGAAAGCTCAATTGGTAACGTTAATCCCTCATGGAGTAGACTTCCACCTTCGCTATTTACAATTTTCATAATTGAAAACACGTCATCAAGCGTGCCGATAAAAACCGTGCGACTTTTAATGAGGTCAATGGCTATTTGAAGTATATCTGTCAGCGCATCTTTATTGAAAACTTTATTCACTGTAATCACCCGTAGCTTTGGATTCTTTTACATTTATTATAAGGTTTTTACCGCTTCAGGTACACTATCTTTAGTCGCTTTTTTCAGAAAAACCCTTCAAAGTCACATGGGCATAGTAGCCAACTTACTTAATCTTCTTATTCAAACCAGCGGATAGCTTCTCTTACCCCAACCACATCTCCTATAAGGACAATTGCAGGATGCGCTACTTTCGCTGTCTCTGCAATCGTTACGATATCTTCTAACGTTCCTGTTACCGTTCGCTGCTTTTCTGTTGTGCCCCATTCAATAAGCGCTACCTGCGTATGTGGATTACGTCCATGCTTAATGAGCTGCTCACAAATATACGGCAGATTACCAACCCCCATATAAAACGCAATCGTATCAATACCCGTTGCAAGCGCTGGCCAGTTTAGGAAGTCTTGTCCTTTTTCTTCTCGACCGTGTCCTGTTACAATTGCAAACGATGTAGCATGATCGCGATGAGTCACAGGAATTCCAGCATAAGCAGGTGCTGCAATTCCTGATGTAATCCCAGGTACTACTTCAAAAGGAATACCATGCTGAACAAGAAACTGTGCTTCTTCTGCTCCGCGTCCAAATACAAACGGATCTCCTCCTTTTAAACGAGTGACCGTTTTTCCAGCAAGGGCATGTTCTACTAATAAGCTATGAATTTTATCTTGAATAACCCCATGCTTTCCCGGTAGCTTCCCACAAAAAATTAGCTCTGCATCCGCTTTTGCATATTCTAATAATTTTTCGTTAGCCAGTCGATCATATAAAATAACATCTGATTGTTGAATGCATTCAACGCCATAAACCGTAATTAATTTCGGGTCTCCAGGTCCCGCTCCCACAAGAAATACTTTCCCAGCTGTCATAGTGAATCGCTTCTTTCTCTTTTAAATTTTTCACATTTGTTTATCCAGTTTTCAACAAGCTCCGTTGATGATCCGAAATGAAAGTGCGTATAGCCTGCAACAAGATTCTCTTTTAAATAGCCTTCATCTTTTACCCCTACCATACTTGTTGTCTGATAAGCGTGTGGAAGCTTTTGGGCTGAATGAAAAGTTGAGTAATGAAACTCATGCCCTCTTGCTTTTACGCCGCCTTCTAATAAAAAGTTGCCTTTAGCACCTTCAATTTCTCTGTAACCAAGCGCAGCAAGCTGCGTTTGCATATGTGCCTCTCCAGGAATGATGCCAACCATTTCAAACTTTTCTTTATCTGTCGTGACGATTGCTTCGGTTAAATACATAAACCCTCCGCACTCTGCTAACGTCGGTGTTCCACGATGAATTGCTTGCTTAATAGACTCTTTCACTTCGTTTTTATCAGCTAACTCTGCTGCAAACTCTTCAGGAAACCCCCCTCCAATATAAAGACCATCTATATTATTAGGAACCTCTTCACCTTGCAATGGTGAAAAATAAACAAGTTTCGCACCTTTTGCTTTTAATAACTGTAGATTTTCTTCATAATAAAAATTGAAGGCTGCATCTCTTGCAACAGCAATTTTCACTTTAAAAGGTATTTGAGGCGAAAAGATAGCAGTATAACCTTTAAGAGTGGGCGCCTTAGAAAGCTCATAAATTTTTTCTACATCAATCGTTTTTAAAATGGCTTGACTTAACTCATGAAAAAAGGGTTGCAAGTCACCACGTTCTATTGAAGGGATAAGGCCCAAATGTCGTTCCGGCATAGAGAACTGTTTGTATCTTGGCAAGTAGCCTACAACTGGAATTCCGCACTCCTTCTGAACCGCTGCTTGAATTAGTTGAAAATGCCCTTGACTGCCGACTCGATTTGCAATAACGCCTACGATGTTGACTTCTTCTGAAAGAAGCTGAAAGCCTTTCACAATTGCAGCAGCACTTCTTGCCATTCCAGAGCAGTCAACAACTAAAATGACGGGGCTGTTTGTTAAAATACTAAGCTCAGCGGTGCTTCCATGATTGCTGGTTGGTGCTTTTCCATCATAAAAGCCCATCACTCCTTCTATAACTGATATATCAGCTCCATCGCTCGCATGATTCATAATTGCTGCTATCATCTTTTCCTCAAGCATCCAGCTATCAATGTTCCTTGAAACCCTTCCCGTAACAGCTGTATGATACGTTGGATCTATGTAGTCTGGTCCGCACTTGAAGCCCTGTACAACATAGCCTTCTTGACGGAGTGCTCCCATCAATCCAATTGTAAGAGTCGTTTTGCCTACTCCGCTTTCAATTCCTGCAATGACTATTCTTCGATTAGACATGCAATCTCCTTTCTTCTTGCTTATGTAATGTGCAATATCCTACTATACCTATCGTGATAATCCTTCACATAGTAGCTTATATTACTGAATTTTTCAACTCCTTTTAACGGAATATAAAAAGCTGCAGGCGCTTAGAATGTCTAAACGACTGCAGCTTTTTTACTTTTATTATCCTTATACTGCTGACAACCTTAGTCTAGCATCATTAAAATAAACAACTTCCGAGTTTGATGCATTAAAATCGTTCCTGTATAGTAGAGGCTGAACTACTTATGTCTCAGCCTCATCTATTAAGAAATACTCTTTAGCTGATCGGTTAGTTTAAAGAAATCTTCTTTGCTTTTCTTTTCTAATGACTGGTCGATTTCTTTTTTCAATTTCGCTTTTTGAAAGTCTGCAATAACTTTATCTAAGAACATTTCGGCAATTAGGGAATCTAACACTTTCACATTCGATTTCGGCGACGAATTCAGCAAATTTTTCTTCATAAGAAATCAACTCCTTGTCTTTTTTATACTATAACATAAATTTTCTGACTTTTCAATCATTTTGTAGGAATTAGAAAAATTCTTCTTTTTTTACACATAAAAAGAAGCTGGGACATACCAAAATAATTTCTTCTCACAGACGAATGATAACTGTTCTACCATCGTTAGGTTGGAAGAATAAGTTTACTCCATTACGCTACAGAAATTCGCTTTTTTTAATTGTCTTTGGAACCAACAAAAAATATCCGAACTATCAAAAGTAGTTAACTCGCAATAGTTCGGATAGATTATTGACTGAAATACTTATGTCTCAGCCTCTTTTATTTTTGTTCTGTTTGTTCGTACTGGTTATAGTATTCAATAAATTCATGAGACTGATTGGCAGCTATAATACCGTGGTAGCTAATATCTAACCCTACTTCTTCCTCTTCCTCTGTGGAGCGAAGCGGTACAAGTAGCGCAATTGCTTTTAAACCAAACCACGTTGCTATAAAGCCCCGCGCGGACAATGCTACTAAGCCAATGAACTGAATCCCTAGTAGCTCAAAGCCGACTTCCATTAATAGAATCATAGCAGCCGTTAGTACCACCCACGTTGTATTGACGCCCAAGCTAAGTTCTTCAATCCCCATTATCTTTCCTCCATTCGCGATAAACCTTCTACAATCGCTGATGTTAAAACGATTGCCTCGATGACAACCTCTTGTGTTAGCAGTTCAAGCACACGTTCAACTTCACGAATTTTCCCTTTAAACTGCTCAATTTTACGAAACCTGTCCTTTACATGGACCATATACTTTTCACGATTAATTTCAAATATAGCTGTTTGGTATAGTTCATTCATGACCTTCACGTCATATCTTCTCACATCGAATGTTATGTTTTAGATTGTATGTGAGAATCGATAAAATCGTCAATCTAAAAATCGGAATTTATTCTTATTTTCTGAATAAACAGAGTTCATTTCCGATAAATGCATCGTTCGACTCTTTCTTAGGTTTTTCCACCAAACCGGTTGCTTTTATAAGGCAATAAATTTACAATAGATAAATGTGCAGGACTTCACAACAAAACTAGAAGTCTAGCAGCTAAAGTGTCTACATATGCAACAATATACAGCAAAGGAGGACGTTCTTATGTCTCAATCAACTATCCAAAAGCCGGCTGAAGAAGCGATTCAAGCTAAAGGTGCAACTCAATCAGATGTACTTGATCAATTGCTAAAACCAGAAGTTCAAGAATCATTAACAGTTCTTGTTGACAACTTACCAAAGCTAACTGAAATGGTAACTGTATTAACAAAAACGTACGACTTAACACAGTCTCTATTAACAGATAACGTGTTAAAAGAAGATTTACTTGCTGGTGCTAAAGAATTTATCGAACCAATTGAAGGAAAAGTGAAAGATCTTGCTGCTTCAGCAATCGAAGCAAGTGATCGTGCGGAAGCTAACCAATCAACAACTATCGGTTTGTTTGGTTTATTACGTATGCTCAAAGATCCACAAGTTCAAAAACTATTCCGCTTTGCGCAGGCTTACTTAGAAGTAACAGGCGAAAAACAAAAATAATAACAATCTATCATTTTATAAAGCACGAACGGAGGATCGATCTACTATGTCAAAACATATTTTAATTTTAGGTGGCGGCTATGGTGGTCTACTAACAGCCCTAACAGCTCGTCAACACTTAAGTGCATCTGAAGCAAAAATTACAGTAGTAAACCGTTTTTCTACTCACCAAATCATTACTGAACTGCACCGTTTAGCAGTAGGTGGACTATCTGAACAAGCAGTAGCTCTTCCATTAGAAAAGTTACTAAAAGGTAAAGATGTAGAATTAAAGATTGCTACAGTAAAAGAAATTTCACCAGACCAACGTGAAGTGGCATTAGAAGACGGAACAAAATTAAGCTATGACTACTTAGTAACTGCATTAGGTAGTGAAACTGCTTACTTCGGCATTCCAGGACTAGAAGAAAACAGCTTTGTGTTGAAATCAGTAAATGATGCAAACCGCCTACGTGCACACGTAGAAGAGCGCATTGTTGAATTTAGCAAAACAAAAAATAAAGCTGACGGAACAATCGTTGTCGGTGGTGGCGGTTTAACAGGTATCGAGCTTGTAGGTGAATATGCTGACCTTATGCCAAGCCTTTGCCTAAAACACGGTATTGATCCAAAAGATGTTTCTCTATACTGTGTAGAAGCTGCTCCAACTGTTCTTCCTGGTTTCCCAACTGAACTAGTAGAACGCGCTCAATCAAGCTTGGAAAAACGTGGCGTAACATTTGTAACAGGAACTCCTGTTACAAAAATGGATGCTACAACAGTTGAGCTTAAAGACGGTAGCAAAATCGAAACAAAAACAATGGTATGGACTGGCGGAGTTCAAGGTAACTCAGTAGTTGCTAACTCTGGTATCGAAGTAAACCGCGGTCGTGCTCTTGTGAATGAATTCTTACAATCTACTTCTCACGAAGACATTTTCGTAGCTGGTGATAGCGCGGTTGTTATGGGGCCTGAAGGACGCCCTTACCCACCAACTGCACAGCTAGCTTGGCAAATGGGAGAAGTTATTGGCGTGAACTTAGCAGTAGCTATTAAAGGTGGCGCAATGCACGGGTTCTCTCCAGTATTCTCTGGTACATTAGGAAGCCTTGGACGTAAAGATGCAATTGGTACAATCGGCGGAAATAAAACGCAATTAAAAGGTTTGCCAGCGTCTCTAATGAAAGAAGCAAGTAACGTTCGTTACTTGTCACACATCAAAGGTTTATTTGCTCTAGCATATTAATACAGAAAAGCCAACGCAGACACGCGTTGGCTTTTTTACATAAGTTGCAAAGAACACCCCCACTTCGTATAAGCCGGAATCGTTTCAGCTATAACTTTCCCTCTTCTGATTACATATCTAGGCACCGACTGGTTAAGCATAAGCTCACGAATCGTCCGCTCCTCAAAAAGTAAAAAATTAGCTTCACTTCTTTCTTGAATTCCATACGCTTTGCCTTTTCCAAAAGCAGCGGCTGGTCGTTCTGTAATCATGGATAAAACCCTTTTCACTGGTTCTTCTCCTGTCATATGAGCTAAATGCGCTCCCATAAAAGCGGCTCTTAGCATATTTCCGTCTCCGAAGGGATAAAAAGGAGTCTGAATATCGTCATGAGCAATACAAATATTAATATTTTTGGTATCTAATTCTTTCACCCTGGTAATTCCTGTCGCTTTAGGATATGCATCATTTCTTCCTAGCATCGAACTGTTAATAAGTGGACAACTAACAACGGTTAAACGAGCTTTCTTTATAGCCTCCATTACTGATTCAGCATATTTACTTTCATAATAAGCCAGCGCATTTACGTGGCTGACTACAACCCTACCTTCAAACCCATTTTCAATGGTTAAATTCGCTACTTCTTGTACAAATGTTGAGCTCACTTCGTCTACTTCGTCACAAAAAATATGAATATAGCTTCCATACTCTTTGGCGAGACTAAAACAGTATTCCAAAGAGCGCACCCCTTCTTCTTGACTACTTTCTAAATGTGGCACAGCACTTACTGCGTCAGCTCCCATTTCAAGTGCTTTCCGCATTCGCCCCTGATTTTCAAAGCACTTCCACAACCCATCTTGCGGAAAAGCAATAATTTGTAAATCGATAATTTGTTCATACACTTTTTTTATTTGCAGAATAGCTTTTAAAGCCGTTAAATCATCATCAGATATGTCCACTGCTGCTCGAACACTTAACACCCCATGCTTGATGTACATCTTTAATGCTTGTTCAGCCCTCTCGTTCACGTCCTTGATGGTAAGACTTTTTTTCCGTTTGTTCCATATTGAAATTCCTTCTTGTAACGTACCGGTTCGATTAAAGCTTGGCCAACCTGCAGTCAAAGCGGTATCAAAATGAGTATGCAATTCTACGAAAGGAGGAATAACTATCCCCCCTTTGGCATCTATCACTTTCTTTCCATCTACTAGATCTTTTGTTATATGCATAAACCTTCCATTCGATACTCCAATATTTACAACTTCCACTGCGTGTAACAACCGAGCATTTTTAATGGCCATATCATACAATAGAATCTTCCTTTCTACTAAAAAAGAGAAGATCTACTCTTCTCTTTTCTCTACATTTACGGTTTATTTCTTTAAAAATTCTGTTGTAAAAATCCCCTTAATATCTTCTTTATTTTTAATAATCCCTAAGTCAAGAAGCTGCATTTGAAGTTTATCCCAGCGCTCCGCTGACATATAACCGAAACCTCTTTCAGCAGCATCTCCTCCGAAGATCAATTCTTCTTGTGCTTTTGCACCATATTCCATCGCTTCCATCTTCAAGTCTGGATTTCTCTCTTGAAGGAACGGATTGATTTCATCTGAACTTTCTCGGTAATACTCCCAGCCTTTTACCGTAGCATTCATAAATGATTGAACCACTTCAGGGTTTTCTTTAATCATCTTTTCAGTTGTAAAAATCACGTTTGCATACGTTTCAAATCCAGCATCATGAATGAATAAATAATCGTTTTCTATTCCTTCTTGTTCAAGAGAAAACGGCTCTGACGTCACGTACCCTTGTGTGACCGCATTTTCATCCTCAATAAAGGTTGCTAATGAGCCCGTATACGCACGATCTTTTACCCTATCTAAGTTATAGGCTTTTTTAATATATTCCCAATAACCACTCCCTGGTGCTGTATACACTGTCTTTTCGTTCAGCTGCTTAAAATCTCCTACCGTTCCTTTATGGGTAATTAATACCTGCGGGCTTTTTTGAAAAATTGCTCCAATCGCAACAAGAGGTATTCCCTTATCTCTTGCAATTAAAATATCTTCCGCTTGCGTATAACCAAATTCAGCCTTTCCAGAAGCAACGACTTGGGTTGATGAAATTTGAGGTCCTCCCGGTTCAATTATCATGTCGAGACCTTGTTCTTTATAAAAACCTTTTTTTAATGCCGCGTAGTTACCGCCATGTTCAGGTTGTGCAAACCAGTTTGTAATAAGGGTTGCCGTTTCTAATTTTTTCTCAGTATTATCACTCCCAGACGTCTCTTCACTTCCACATCCTGCCAGAAATAATGACAGTGATACAGCACCAATTAAACCGATTTTTTTTAAAACCCCTTGTTTCACACTCATTTCCCCCTTTTAGAAAATTAGTTCTCTCTCTTCATTTCCGACTCATGCCATGAACCTAACAAAAGCTTAGAAAATAAATTGACCAGCAAGAAAAAGCCAATACCTAAAACAGATGCGGAAATACCACAAGCGAATAGGTATGCCGTTTCCATCCGAGAGGAAGCTACCGTAATGGCATAGCCTAAACCACCGTCGCCCCCACCAATACCGGCTATGTATTCTCCTACGATTGCTCCTACAACTGCTAAGGTACAGGAAATTTTCAATCCTGCCATGATATAAGGAAGAGCAGCTGGAATTCGCACTTTCCACATAATTTGCCAAGGTGACGCTTGGTACAGCTTTAACAAATTAATCATGCCACGATCCGTTGCGTTTAAGCCAATGAGCGTGTTGGATAGCATAGGGAAAAAGCCAATTGTAAACGCAATGATCACAATAGCATTCATACCTGAACCAAACCAAATCACGATGATAGGTGCAATGGCCACAATCGGAATAGTCTGTAATAAAATGGCGTAGGGGTATAAGCTGCGTTCTAGAAGCTTAGAGCTAGACATCAATAGCGCGCCAACCACTCCACCTATTACGCTAAACATAAACCCGAGCATCGACTCTGTGATTGTTCGAATAACAGCACCGCTTAGGTTACTCCAATTCATTACGGCAGCTTCTACAATATCCATTGGTTTTGGCAATAAGTAAGGTGGAATTTGAAGCAGCTGGGTACCAAACTGCCAAAATAGCATAAAAAGCATAAATACGATAACCGGTGGAAGATACGTATTCAATATTGGCCACGTGTTTTTCTTATAGGTGACGTTTACTTCTTGAACTCGATTTAACTCCTGATGCGAATGTTCCATGTTTTCCCCCTCCTATAACTGAAATTCTTGGACTTCTTTAGCCGTCGGCAACTTACCAGGATTCAATAAGTTATAAGGGTCGTTTAGCTCTTTTCGTTTTAATAACTCTTTCATTCTCATGTTGTATCCACCAAACCCGAGTATATATGTGTGCGGATCATTAATTTCTACTTCAATCGTTTTACAAAACTGGATGATTTCATATAACCTCTCTTTTGACTGATATTTCACCACCGGTAGTGAAGCGGGTACAATTTCTCCTTGAATTTTAATGTATTCAAAGTGAAACTGAATTTCATCACCAAATTTACTTCGAAGATCTGCCATCTGCTCAAATATTCGATCAGTTTGAAAGCGAGCCTGCAAGTAGGTTAAATTGTCTCCATGCTTATGAGCCCATAATGTCGCATGATTCCATGTAAAATCAGAAAGCTTTAGTCCTTTTTGATAGTTTTCAGCAGGAATTGTGTATCCTATGTCTCCATCATATTTATCTGCCAAACAATCTAATAGATGAACTGATTTTTCGTCAATTTCAAGCATGACAATTGACTGACCTTCCCGTAATACTTTCTTCAAGGGGTGAAAGTGAGCTGGAATTGGCCATTCACACACGGAAACCAAACGCTTAAGGATTTCTTCACTATGGGCTAGTTCATCGCTAAACTTAATAGCTTCACGAAAATCATGAAAGAAAACGATATGTTGTGACCATGACACCTTTGATTCTATCGGCAGCTTCACTTCAACAATAAGACCGGTTGTGCCATAATTGTGAATGTACTGCTGCATGTTATCACCTGAAACAGTTAACAGCTGGGGCATTTCCTCAACGGTCATAACCGTAACGCTACTTACATTATCGTCCCATAAATTCCCCCAACGAATCGATCCGATTCCACCGGAGCCTCCGCATAAGAATCCCCCCACCGTTGCCTTCATATAAGTGCTCGGAAAAATACGAAGTTCCCGATTGTTTTGACGCAGCGTCTTTTCCAATACACCTAAGCGAACGCCAGCCTGCACGGAAACTAAGCGATCTCCTTGCATGTCAATACGATCAAGTTTTGTTAAATCAATAATGATTCCACCTTGTAATGGAATTGCTTGGCCGTAGTTTCCTGTTCCCGCTCCTCTTGGCGTAATAGCTACTTTATTTTTAACGGCAAACGAAACGATACGCTGTAGTTCATCGATTGATGTAGGCGCAATTGCACAATCGGCGATTTTATTTTTAAGCTGCTCATACAGTACTGGAGAATACCAATAGTAGTCTTTTGATAGCTTTTCTCTTAAGACCTCGTTTACAATAACAGCATCAGTTCCAAACTCATTTATGAATTCTTGTAACCACACCATAAATCACCTCATTTAAAATTTTAAATCGTGAGATACGTTAGCAACGATACTACTAAACTGTGGATCTGTCCGAATTTCTGCTTTACGAGGGAAGGGTAGATTCACTTCTACCATGGATTCAATTTTACCCGGACTAGGCGTCATTACCGCAATTTTGGTCGATAGATACACAGCTTCAAATACATTGTGTGTAATAAAAAGCACCGTCATCTTTTCGTTTTCCCAAATTCGCAATAACTCACTTTGTAAATTTTGCCTTGTAATTTCATCAAGGGCACCAAACGGCTCGTCCATCAACAAAAGCTTCGGCTTTGCAATTAATGCTCTGGCAATAGAAACACGCATTTTCATTCCACCTGATAATTCTCGAGGTAGCGCTTTTGTATACTCTTTCAGCCCTACCATTTCTAGTACTTTATAAGCGCGCTCCTTCTTTTCAGAATGGGCTATATTGCGAAACTCTAGAGGAAGCATTACATTATCAATAACTGACCTCCATGGTAGTAACGTAGCATCTTGAAACACAAAAGCCACATCCGTACTTTCTTTTTGAGCGTCACGAGGTGTCTTTCCAAGAATGTCAACGTGACCACTTGTTTGATCAATCAGTCCTGAAATCATTTTAAAAATAGTTGATTTTCCACAACCTGAGGGGCCGACAAATGAAACGAATTCTCCTTGTTGAATCGTCAAATTAACATCTTTGACAGCGACTTTACCGTTTGCATACATTTTATTAACTCGGTTCATTTGTACAATTGTGGGGCTACTCTCGTGCTTTACCTCATTTATTTGATTCACCTGCTGAATGCTCACGATACTGGACCACCTCGCTTCATTTATTTACATAGTCTTTCTTTAAATCACCTAATGAAAAATGCTTCATTTCTTTTAATGTTTTAACAAGCTCACTCACGATGAGTTCTTTCATCATTTTCCCTTTTTCTTTCGTTGCCTGTCTGGCATCTCCAGCTATACCCGTGTTTGAAATATCGTTCATTACCCAGGCAAAGTAGCTATTTCCTTTCAAATGTAAATGATGGTTATTGGATAAATTAACAAACTCTGTTGGACTTTTATCAAATTGCACCCAATCCCCCTTCAACTCCATTATTAATGATGTTTCCACTTCACCTCCATGTATCCCAAAGCGCTGTTCTTGTTGTGAAATTAAGCGGTTGACTGCTTCAAATCCAGGATTTAACCGAAATACCATCAAGCCAGTTTCTATGCGTATTTCTCTCGCCATCATATTGAGCAGGTCATGATTTCCGCCGTGTGTGTTGAAAAGCAAAAGCTTTTTAAAGCCACTTTTACAGACGCTGATAGCTAAATCCATTACAACTGCTTGTAATGTAGAAGCTGATAAGCTCATTGTTCCCGATAGACCTAGATGCTCATTGCTTTTACCATAAGGAATGGCTGGAAGAACCCAAATATTTTCGTGCTGAAGCTGAAGCATTGCTTCTTCTAAAAGCCCTTCTGCAATTAAAGTATCGGTATAAACAGGAAGATGCGGACCATGTTGTTCAACTGCACCGATTGGTAAAATGACTAGTGCGTCCTCTTTAGAGAGGTGCTCAATATCTACACTCGATAATCTTGGTAAGAAATTTTCTTCAAATGCGAAACCACTATACCGTTTGTTCATCACACTTTCACCTCTTTGGAAAATTATTTATTTTCTGAAAATTTAACATATAATGTAATAAGATATAACGTTTTGTGTAATAAGTTTATTTTATTACATTAATTTTCAAGAATCATTACACTAGTGTTGCATTAATTTAAATTAACTATTAAAAAGACTCAAAATCTTCAATTTTATTATTTTAGGCA